>JANOQP010000292.1:0-1641 GCA_031414895.1 Saprospirales bacterium | reverse complement strand
GGCCAAAACATTGCCTTTTTCGTCCACGGGCTTGCCTTTTTTCCAATCGCCGGTGCGCTTCGTGCCGTCGGAATAGGTCTTCACGCCCTTGCCGTCGGGGTAGCGTTCGCTCCAGCCGCCGGAATATTTCGAGCCGTCGGTGTAATAACAAACGCCGATGCCGTGGCACTCGCCGTTCTTGAAACTGCCGACATATTTGGCCCCGGAGGGGAAGACATAAGTGCCCTTCCCGTTCTTACAATCGCCGCCAAGGCATTGCGCTTTTAAGGCAAATGGCAAAAGTGTGAAGGCAAAAATTGAGGCGAAGAAGGGAATGAAAATCGGTTTTGACATATAAGAATCGGTGTTTTGTTGAATTTTTACCCAAAAACTGGCCGCTGCCCGGCTTTATTGTTGGGGTGCAAAAAAAGGGTTTTTTCGCGGGCAGGTTTGAAATTGAATCGAAAAAGCTCAAAAGAGTTTCCAAGGCTTCCAGCTTGAAAGGCTACCTTCGCCCAAAATAAGTGCGCCAAAAATTGGGCCGTCAAACATTCTAAAAAATATTCATGTCAAACAAGATTACCCGTATCGCCGTCATTTATGATGGCAATTATTTTCGAATCGTCTCCAATTATTACCATTACAACCATGCACGGCAGTCGTATTTGAGCATCGGCGGCCTTCACGAGTACATCCGCCGCAAGGCCAGCGAGGCCGAGGACAACCCGATGGCGCTCTGCCAGATTGTGGATGCGCACTATTTTCGAGGGCGACTTTGGGCGCAAGAGGCCAGCCAGCTCGCCAATCGGCTCTATCGCGAACGGGTGATGGACGATATTTTGATGGCCGAGGGGGTCACGCAGCACAACCTCCCGCTCAAAAACGTCGGGGGCCGCAAGGGCGAAAAGGGCATCGACGTTTGGCTCGCCCTCGAAACCTACGAGCTGGCCGTGCTGAAAAAATTCGATGTCATCGCGCTCATCGCTTCCGACGGCGATTACGTCCCGCTTGTTCGTAAACTGAACACGCTCGGCATTCGCGTCATGCTCCTCGGCTGGGATTTTGAGACGATGAACGATGCCGGATTTACTTACACGACCAAGTTTTCGCGCGACCTCGCCTGGGAATGCAGCTACCCGATCGAGATGCACACCGAGATTGAGAACGGGCTCAAAAACCGCGTCCCGCACGTCGTTGACCTCTTCCCGAGAGAAGACCGCGCGCCCGTCGAAAATGTGGACAAAAAAGTGGTCAAGCACATAAAATCTGTGGAAAAGCCTGAAACTGCCGATTTATCTTCCATTGATTCGGCAGAAATCAAAACCAGCACGATCTTGCGTTTGTTCAACGGGTACGGGTTTATCGAGCAGCCGCCAAACAATGTGTTCTTTCATTATTCGCAATTGGTGAACACGGATTTCAATGCCCTACGGCCCGGCGACATCGTCCAATTTTCCGTCAACAACGAGGCCAGTACCGAGGAGCGGCGTATCGCGAGCTTCGTTTCGCTAGCCGACGAACCGGGCGCGGCCACAGAAATTTTGACCGAAAACCTGGTCGAAAAAACGGCCTCGGAAAACTGAACGGGTCAAAAAAAGGCCGTCCCCGAACCACGGGGACGACCTTCAAAAAAATATAACCGTAAAATTATTTCCTTGGTTG
>JANOQP010000291.1:0-5682 GCA_031414895.1 Saprospirales bacterium | reverse complement strand
TTTGGTGGAAGGGGGCTTTGTCGGGTAAAAATTTTGGGGTTAAATTTTTTTCGCAAAAAATAGCCGTTGTAAATTATATTTTTTTCGTAAAAAAAAATGCTGGCGAAACATTGGCGAAACAATGGAATTCACCCAAAAAGTGGCCCACAGTCCGCCCATTTTCTACCTTCGCCCAGCATTTTTGACTTTTACCTTTTGACTTTTGCCTTAAAAAATGAACCCAGTCCAATCACCCATTTTGGAAAAACTCTTCCCAAAGACGCGCATTTGTTTTATCGTCAATCCGATGGCCGGGGTGAGCCATCAGGCGCGCATCCGCGAGAGCATCGAAAAACACCTCGACCATACCCGTTTTCATTATAAAATTGAGCATACCGAACGCGCCGGGCACGCCACCGAACTTGCCGGCGAGGCCGCAAAGGATGGCTGGCAGATCATCGTCGCCGTCGGTGGCGACGGCTCGGTGAACGAGGTCGCTGCCGGGCTGATGGGCACCGGTTCCGCGCTCGCCATCATCCCTGCCGGCTCCGGAAACGGCCTTGCCATGCACCTCGGATTGGGCCGCGACATGGACAAAGCGATGCAAATCCTCAACTGCTCGGAGGTCAAATTAATCGATTTCGGGCTGATGAATGGCCGCCCGTTCTTCAATTTGGCGGGCGTTGGATTCGACGGTTTGGTGTCAAATTTGATGCAGGGGAAGGAAAAACGGGGCTTTTATACCTATTTTTTCAAAAGTGTGGAGGCCGGGCTGACCTACGAGCCGCGCAATTGCCGCATCACTTTCGACGGCCAGACCATCGAGGAAAAATGCTTCACCGTCGCCATCGCCAACGGGCCGATGTACGGCTACAATTTCCAGATTGCGCCCGATGCCCGTATCGACGACGGCAAATTTGAAGTTGTTTTGCTGAAAGATGCGCCCCGCTGGAAATACTTCGCCGCCGTGCCGGATACGCTTTCCGGGCGGATCTATGAGGCCGATTTTGTCGATCATTTCGCGGCAAAATCGGTCGAGATCTCGTTCGACACGGACGAAAATTTTGCCCATCTCGACGGCGAGGGCGTGAAAGTGAACGGATATTTGAAGTTCGAAATGCGCGAAAATGCCCTCAAAGTAATGGTCCCAAAACCTAAAACCGCTCAATCGTGAACCGAAAACTGCCTGTCCGTCCCGACCAGTTCGATGCCGAAACAAAAGCCTCGCGCTCGCCCAGCCCGTGGCTGATGGCCGCGCTTTTGGCGTTCATTGCGGCATTGGCCTTGCCAAAAAACAACCCGTTCCCGTACGATTTTGAACAGGGGGAACGATGGAAATATGCTGACCTCCGCGCCCCGTTTGACTATGAAGTGATGCGTCCAGAGGCGGAAATGACCGTCGAACTGGCCAAATTGGAGGCCGAAAGTGCGCCCTATTTTTTGATGGACGCCGAAATTGCGCGGCAGCAAAAACGCGTTTTTCAAAAAGAATTTGAGGCCCAAATCCAAAAAAGCCGCAACGACGAGGGCTATGCCGAACTGGTCGCCAACCAAAACACCTACCTTAATTTTTCGCTCAACCTCCTCGACGGCCTTTTCCATCAGGGCATCCTTGCCGTGGACACGCCGCCGAGCGGTCACCGGCCCGGCCAGCCCGTTTTTTTGATGAAAAACGGCACGGAAACCCGCGTCCCGTTCAGTTCGATGCTCACGATGCGCGATGCCCGCGAATGGTTGACCGACACGCTGCCGTTTTCAAAACTGGCGAACCCCGAAATTTTGCTCCCGATTTTTGAAAATGCGCTCGTCCCAAACGTCCGTTTCAACGATTCTTTAACCGTCGCCACGGCAAAAAGAAAGCGCGAAAGCCTCCTCAAAACGGGCATTTCCGTCCAAAAAAACGAGATGATCGTCGGTAAAAACGCGCCCGTCACGCAGGTGGTTTTCCAAAAACTGACCTCGCTCGGCAACCGTTTCGACGTGCCGAACGCCAATTTCCAACTGCTCGGCTACCTCGGCCTCGCCGGGCTTGCGGCCACCGCCCTCGCGCTCCTCGTCCTGGTCTGGTTCCCCGAAAAATGGGACGACCGGAAGCAACCGATGCTCATTTTCGGCGCGGTTTTGCTGATAATCGTGGTTTTTGGCGCATTTGCCCGGCTCGGCCCATCGGTCGCGCTGCTCACGCCGATGTTGTTTTTGCTCTTTTTCCTGCACCAATTTTTCCAAAAAGACCTCGTTTGGATGGCCTATCTGCTGGCCGTTTTGCTCACCGGCCTCGCGCTCGAATGGGGCTTTGGCTGGTGCGTCATCCAATTTGCGGGCGGGTTCACGCTGCTGCTTTTTCCGCGCCGCGTCATCAGTTGGCGAGGGCGGCTCATCGTGACGGCGACCGCGACGGGCGTGATGACCGCCGCACTTTTGGGGGTCATTTTGGCCGGGAAATTCGCGCGCAGCGCATTGACTTGGGAAACGCCCGTTTATCTTTGGATGTCCGCGCTTTTGAGCCTCGCCGCCTTTCCTATGGCCAATTTTTTCCGGAAAAAACTCGGCCGCACCAGCGATTTGGCGGAGATCGAAAGTGGTTTGTCGGCATGAAAATCGCGATAAACGCCCGTTTTCTCCTCCCCGGCGGCCAAATGGAGGGCCTCGGTTGGTACAGCCACGAGGTTGTGCGGCGGCTCGTGGCCCTGCGACCGGATGACGAGTTCACGTTTTTGTTCGACCGAAAGCACGACCCAAAATTTATTTATGGCAAAAATGTCCGCGCCGTCGAGCTTTTCCCGCCCGCGCGACACCCTTTTTTGTGGTGGATTTTTTTTGAGGTCTCGGTCAAAAACTGGCTCGATAGAAACCGCCCGGATGTCTTTTTTTCGCCCGACCAGTTTTTGAGCCTCGCGGCAAAAACGCCGACTTTGCTCACTTGCCACGACCTTTTGGCACTCGAATTTCGGGGGCAGGTGCCGCGGGTTGCGCAGCTTTTTTACGACCGATTTTTTCCAAAATATTTGCGCCGCGCAGGTGCCATCATCGCCATTTCGGAGGCCACGAAATCGGATATTTTGAAATTTTCCGGCATCGAAAAATCGAAAATCAGGGTCGTTCCGAACGGTTGCCGCGAAGGCTTTTTTCCGCTGCAACCCGTTGATGTTCAACAAGTTAGGGATGAAATTTCGGGAGGCCAGCCCTATTTTTTTTACGCTGGCGCAATTCAGCCGCGCAAAAACATCGCCCGGCTCGTCGAGGCTTTTGATCTTTTCAAAAAAGGAAAAAACAGGCAGCACAAGCTCCTCCTCGGTGGCCGGATGGCGTGGCAAAGCGGCGATGTTGGCCGGGCAGTCGAGGCGGCAGAACATCGCGCCGACATCCATTTTTTGGGGTATTTGGACGAAGGGAAATTGCCCAAAATCATGGCCGCCGCCGCTGTTTTTATCTATCCGTCACTGGCCGAGGGTTTTGGCCTGCCGATCCTCGAAGCGATGTGGGCGGAGGTCCCGGTCATCACGTCCGACCGTTCGGCGATGGCCGAGGTTGCGGGCGGTGCGGCATTTTTGGTGAACCCATTTTCGATTGATGAAATGGCAGAGGCAATGGCCGAACTTGTTGATAATCAATCACTTGTGGCTGATTTTGTGGAAAAAGGCCGTGCCCGGCGGCAGCTTTTTGATTGGGACAACCATGCGCGTGCGGTGGGTGAAATGATTGACGTATTGGGGAAACCAAACCTATAATTTTTACCTTGCCCTCGAAAATCACGTTGAACTGCGAACCAATCTTTAATTTTTGGTACCTGTTTAGGTGGCAGCCCCAGCGGGGCGAAATGTTGATAGTATTTAAAACAACAGTCGTTTTGTTTAGCCCCAGCGGGGCGGAATGTTCAATTTTACACGTCACCACCCATATTTCGCCCCGCTGGGGCTTTGCAAAATCGTAGTCGTGCCCTATTCTACCAACATTTCGCCCCGCTGGGGCTACCACCTAAATAGATTCAATTTTTCAACGAATATGGCAGCATCGCCAAAAACGGCAAACACTTGTCGTAGTCCAGTTCGTAAAAATTGACCCCTAAGTTGATGTTCCTATAATAATCGGCTTGATGTACCTTGTAATATTTTTCGGAGGGGAGCGTCCAATAGTCACGCCCCAGTTTTTGGGTCAAAAACCATTTTTCCAATAACCGTGCTACCCGCCCATTTCCGTCCCTGAATGGATGTATGTGCACAAACCGCAAATGGACCAGTGCGGCAAAATAAAAAGCCTCTGCCACAGTCAAGGTCGTAGAGAGCAATGCAGCAACCTCGACAAAAAACTGGTGCATCGTCTTCGCAACATATTCAGGTTCAATGGCCAAATAGACCAAGCCCGATTCCCCAAAAACGCCCACCTTGTCGTCCCGGTATTTTCCTCGAAAATTAGCAATCAGCAATTGTTTGGACAGGGTTTTATGCGCTTTTTGAAAGTTTTTTTCGGTCAAAGGTTCATTCTGCGCCAATTCGTAGGCCAAAATCAAATCCTCAATTTCTTGAAGTTCTTTTCCCGGTTTGTGTTTCGCTTTTGAGAGCCTGTGGTTCATGAAGGAATTCACGTCAATACTGTTCCCTTCGATATTTGATGAAAATACCGCTGATACCTGTGTTTGGTAATCAAGGTCGGTGTTATTTCTACTAAAATCGAATTGTTCAACAAGCTGGGGGATTTTATTCCCCACAAGGATATTGAAATGGTCGAGGTATGTTCTATCGGTGATTTTCATTGTTGCCTAAAAAGGCAAGGCCTGATTAAAGGTCAATATTTGAAAAATTGCGAAACCAGCACGTTTTTATCGTCCACATAATAGTCGGCACTTGGCTTTCCTGTTAAAAAACGGTGAAATTTTACGCCCCAAGCCATTAATTGGTCATAACTTATTTGATACCAATCAATCCCGGATTCGCCGCCCCGGGCAGTAAAAACCGTTATTTGGTTTCCGTTTTCATATAAATGATTGACTCTTTCAATCATTTCCTGATTTGGTGTGGACAAATTGTAATCATTGTTTGGCGACAAATGGGCGATAACACCGTCCAGGTCAAAACAGAATTTTTTGCCCGTTACAGTATCAAATTCCGCCATCAAAGTGTCGCCCAATGCCTTATATAAATCTATTTCCAAAAATGGCGTTAATTTTTGCGCTATAATGGTATTCCCCTCAATTGATTGCTCTTCTAAAATGGTGTAAGCCTTTTTCATATCAATTGCCTTGTGTTCAAAAAAATCGCACTTTTACAAACAAGTGTCATTTGCGATTTGCCGGGCAACGAGCAAAAATTCCGGTCTGTTCCGGGTTTTGACCTTGTTCCTGCCCCGATGATCGCCAGTACGTTCATCATAAATTTCTCAACGCAGCTATCGCCAACGCCATCGTCGCCGCAGTCCCCGCCAATGCCAATATCTGTGTAAAAACCTTGTCCCAATCAATCGGCTTCGACTCTTTTTTATCCTTTTCCGGCTTCGGTATTTTCTTCTTTTTCACGGAGGTTTTTACCATCGACCCATTGGTGACCTTTGGGTAGATATGAAAAAGGCCGAGGCTGACCGTCCGGTTCACCTTGCCGTTTGGTTGCTCCACAAATGTTTTGGACCGACGCGCCTCTTTTGAAAAACCGCCCGTGTATTGGCGAATGTACCAACCAGCGCGCCTGTTTTTTGAGTACGCGACATTGATCC
>JANOQP010000290.1:0-2839 GCA_031414895.1 Saprospirales bacterium | reverse complement strand
CCTTTTTACTTTTGCCTTTTATGATGCACATCCTTTTTATCCCAGCATGGTGGCCGTCGGCGAACGACCCGACCTGCGGTATTTTCAACCAAAAACAGGCCGAGGGATTGGCGGGTTTGGGCTGTGAAGTTGGGGTCTTTTATTTTGAGAACCAAGTTTTTCAGCCGCGCCGTTTTTGGCGGTTCGATACCGAAATCGGTCAAAAAGGGTCGATAAACCTTCTGAAAAAGCACGGTTTTTGGTTTTTGCCAAAAAAAAACGAATGGTTGCTCGACCGTTGGGCGGCCATTTACGACGGGCTTTTTGAACAATATATCGCCCGGTTCGGCCGCCCGGACGTGCTGCACGGCTTTGGTTTTCAGAGCATTTTCATCGCCGCGCGGCTGTCCGAAAAATGGGGCATCCCGTTCGTTTTCACCGAGCACGCAACGGCGCACCCGCTCGGTTTGGTCCCCGATTGGCAGCGGCCGATCTTGAACAATTGCCTGTCAAAAGCCGCCAAAGTGACGGCAGTCAGCCGGGGCATGGCCCTCGAGATCCAGAAAATTTGGCATGGCGAGATTGAAACAACGCCGACGCTTTTTTTGGAAAATGACTTCCCTGCGTTCGATTTTTTTGAAAAAAAAGGGACTGAAACCGTCTTTTTGACCGCCTGTGGGTTGGAGCGAAAAAAGGGCGTGGACGTACTGGTGGAAGCTTTTGAAAAGGTCTGCGCGACGGTTTCCGAACCAATAAAACTGGTCATTGTTGGCGAGGGGCCAGAGGCAAAAACGATTGATTTATTGATAAAAAACAGCCCTTTCCGGGAAAAAATCGAGCGATCGGGCAATTTGACGGGCGACGATTTTTCAAATAAATACCGCGAGGCCGATTGTTTTGTGCTGGCCAGCCGGATTGAAACTTTCGGGACGGTCTTGATCGAGGCGATGGCCAATGGGCTGCCCATCATCGCGACGAGGAGCGGCGGGCCGGAGTTTTTTATCCACGAAAATTTGGGGACCCTCGCCGCGCCGGGCGATGCGGACGATTTGGCGGCGGCGATGCTGCGGTTTTTGGCCGAAAAAACCAGGTTCGACCGGGTGGAGATCCGGGCGCACGCGCTGGAAAATTATTCCGAAAAGCCCGTCAGCCGGAAATTGGTGGAAATTTATGGGGCGATAATTGGCGCGAAAATTTGACCGCCCGTTAATTTTCAAAAAGGGCCGATCAACCTTTTGGCCGCCATTTTGCCCAATCGAAGCCCCTTTTCCGTCCGGGCAAACCCGTTTTTTGGGTGAAAGGCCCACGCCGCGAAAAGCAAATCGGCCATGTCGAGCGCGGCGGGGAAACGTGCCCCAAAATCGGCGGGCAGGTCATTTTTTGATCGATAACCAGCCAAAAAAGTGGCCCGCAAAGTCAATATTTTTTCGGCTTGGAAGCGGTAAAATTCATTGAAAACTACCGCGATATCGAGCAAAAAAGGCCCAAAAGCGAGGTCGTCCCAATCAATGGCGGTCAGTTTTTGGCCAACGCGGAGCAAATTTCCGGGGTGCAAGTCGCTGTGGATCAATCCAAAATTGGTCGGTGTTTTTTCAAAAAAATCGGCACGGGCGGCGAGCGATCGCAGTTTTTCCGAAAAAAGGGCGGTTTCGTTTTTTGTAAAACCATGTCCGGGCAGGGTTTGGGGCAGCCAATCGGCAGTTTTTTGGACGAAGTTTTCATCCAAAGCGGTCAAATTTGTTTTTGGGGAAAAATCGCCCGCCCCGTTTTTCGGCTTTTTTTTCGATGAAAAATCCATCGATGCGGCATGAAGTTGCCCCAAAAGCCCGCCCCAATTTTTGACCGTCGAAACATGGCCGAAACGCCGGACAGGCCGCCCGTCGAGCCAATTGAAAAGGACAGCCGGGCAATCTTTTTTTTCAAAAAAAATAGACGTTGAAACCGCCCCATCGAGCGTCAAAACGGGGCTTTGGACGGTCAATTTTTTAGTCCCCAAAAAAGCCAAAAATGACCAGGTTTCGTCCAATTGCCCGATGCCCGGCGCGCCCGCCGAACGGTATATTTTCAACCCAAACCATTGATTGTCAATGGTTTGCAATTTAAAGACCAGTTCGTTCGACTCGCCGACGAGGCTCGCGCCGAGCAAAGAAAGCGCGTAGTTTTTTTTCAAAAAAAGGGAAAAATCGGGCAGGTCTTTCATGCGAAATCACGGCGCGAGACCATGCGCCCGCCGAGCCACGCGCCAACCAAAATGAGCAAAATATTGGCCATCCAATACCAACTTTCGTGGCTGCCGACCTGGATCAAATTGGCGACCGCCGCCGCCAAAATGCCACATCCTGCCACGAGCGCAGGTCGATATTTTGTGCCGCGCGAAAGTCGGTTCGCAACCCATCCGGCCACGAAACCGGCCAAAAATTGGCCCGCCAACATGACGAGATTGGCCGACATCGGCGCGTTTTTGACGAAAATTTTGACGGCCTCTTTGTCCTCAAAATTGAAATCGGCGGGCGGTGGATAGGTCATATGCGCGGCATAATCGCCAGCGATGACCATTAAAAACCCGGCGAAAACGCCGCCGAGGATAGCGAGGAAAGGTTTGAGCATGGCTGAAAAATTGGTTGAGTTTTGACTGAAAATGCGAGGGTGAAATTGCGGGTTTCGATGGTTTTTTCAGAAAAAAAATCACCCCTCCACCAACTCCAGATCGATCTCCCGCTTCGCCAAATCCGTCCCCGTGACCCGCACTTTTACCCGGTCGTGTATGCCATCAAGGGCTGAAAGATGGCCGCCAAGCACATGAAATCGGCCGGGAAATAGCCGCGAGCGTTCTAGCGCCCACAAGTCTGACACATCCTCA
>JANOQP010000289.1:0-3952 GCA_031414895.1 Saprospirales bacterium | reverse complement strand
TCATTTCATTGGCGGACGATAAGAAAACCAATAAACCAATAAAGGATGTTTTTGAAATAGACGATAATGGCAAGCCCGGCACATTCAGTTTTTCGGCAAGCTATTCGGATAGGGGAGCGTCTTTTGGCAAAAAAAACATCCCTACACAAACGGCAGCGGCAGTCGTGCATTTGCGCAGCGCGAAAATGCGGGCGACCACTTTTGATTTTTCCGAAAAGACCAAAAGCGAGCGGCGCGACACGCTCGGCGAATTCGTTACCGGGCTGGAAAACGGCAGCTTTTTTGGCTTCGACGACATTGATTTGACGGATTTGACCGGCTTTTTGGTCGAATTTGACGCAATGGGCAACCGTTTTTCCGGCGGCCAGCTCGAAATCCGCGCCGGTTCTGAAACCGGAAAACTCCTCGGCGCGGGCGGCATCGAACGTGGCGAACGGGAAACAATGCGGGTGCATTTTTCGGAAAAAAATAGGGGGAAGGAGCGGCTATATTTTGTGTTCCGGGGCGCGGGGAAGGGGCTGTTTGGGATTGGGCGAGTGGAGGCGGTGCGGGATTGATTTAATGCCAGTGGGGAAAATGTTCTTGAAATTACATTGTCAAACCCTAAATTTTGGGATTCAATTTTTACAAATACTATTGCAACCTATTTGAGAAAGCTGCACTTGACCATTCCGTTGGGCACAGCTTTTTTTTGATTAAACCCTCGAAATGATTGATAAAAAGTAACTGTTTACCGCATAGACACAATAGGTGTTTTCACATAGAACACATAGGCTTATTGCTTGCAATCATCTAAATGGGCTATGTGAAAACCTCTATTGTGCCTATGTGGTAAATAGTTGCAAAATACCAACCAAACGATAAAAAATGGACAGCAAAACAGACGAAACAACACCAACTCCGGAAAACAAACTGGGCATCACGGACAAAGAGTCGCTGAACATCGCCGAGGCGGAGGGACTGACCGAGGCCGAGCTTTTTTTGCTGTTCAACCCGGTCGAAAAAGCCGCTATGACAACCGAACTGGTGCTCGAAACGCACGGGACCGCGTTTGGGAAACTATATGATTGGGCTGGGAAATGGCGAAAAATTGACGTTCAGGTTGGCTCTTTGGTTTTGCCAAAACCGCATGAAATCCCGATTTTGATGAGAACATTGTGCGACGATGTACAATTTCGGATGCAATTTGAGCTGTCAAAACCCGAATTGGCCGAATTGATGTCGCAATTCCACCACCGTTTTGTGGCCATTCACCCGTTCAACAATGGCAATGGGCGAACGGCGCGGATGCTCTCAAATTTATTGGGGATGTTGAAAGGCTACAACCCTGTTCGACTGTACGAACCCGAGGGCGAGGCAAGGAAAACATACATTTCAGCCCTCCGGAGCGCGGATTTAGGCGATTTGACCGCTTTGCGCGGGTTGATTGAAAATCAATTGACCAAATTCTGACCGCCTTTTTTCAATCGCCGCGCGCACGATTTTTTTGACCGTGGCCAAATCCAAACCTTGATTTTCGAGCGTCATTGTTGCGAAAATATTGGCCACGAGCATTTCCTCCAATTGGGAAACATCGGCCAAAACCGGGAATTTTTCTATAAGTTTCATGGTGCAAATGTATTGGAATTCACCCACCGAGAGGTCGCAATGCACGCAAAAGCGGGTCGCCCACTTTTGCTTTTCGTGCATTTGCCTTTTGCCTGCCAATCAATGGCGATTGGTCACGAAATTCTTCTCATAAGACTCCCACGGCGTTTTTTTGTGGCTGTTCGAGCCAAAATAATTGATGATGGCCTCAAATTTTTCCGCCTCCAAATAGCCGGGGATGGCCTGGATGAGCGAAAAATCATCCTCAATATAAGCGGTCGTCGGGTAGCTCATCCGCCCGCCCATCCATTCGGCGGCGAGTTCGTGATAGCCACGGTTGCCAACGGTCTTGAACTTATAGGTTTTTCCGTTCCAAACCACATCCTCTTTTTGCTCGGCGTTGAAACGGATGGCGTAGTAATTTTCAGAAATATACTTCACCACAGCCCGGTTCTCGAACGTGGACTGCTCCATTTTTTTGCACCAGCCGCACCAATCGGTATAAACGTCCACAAAGATCTTGCGCTTTTGGGACTTCATTTTTTCGGTGGCCTCAGCAACGGTCAGCCATTGGATATGGATTTTTTCCTCGACCGGCGGCGGCGCCTTCACGACGACGGGTTTGACGACAGGTTGCGGTGCAACAACTGTTTTGGCCGCTGTTTTTGCGGTCGCCTTTTGGGACTGCGCAAAAGCGGTGGCGGTAAAAACGAGCATTAAAATCGAAAAAAGGAGGCGGTTCATGCGCTGCAATTTTTTGTGAGAAAATCGGGATGGGACAAATGTAGTGCGCCCAAAACCGATTTTTCAGCCGGGGCAATGTCCGAAAAGGGTGTTTTAAAAGAACCTTAACCGAACATCGATTTTAGGGCTGCCCAAAGTTTCGCCTTCCTTTCCTGGTCGGTTTCGATGAGCGAGAGTTTTTCGGAGAACAAAAACTTGCAGCCGTAAAAAGCGATCGGTTCATAAAGTTTGGCCTCGAAAGCCAGCCCAAATTGGCGCGGCGAGAGGCCGAAAACGACCATTTTTTCGATCCCCTTTTTTTTCAAAAGCTGGCAAAAACTGGCCGGTTCGCCCATTTCGAGGGTCGTATATATGGTGTCGCGGTCGAGCTCGAGCTTGAGGGCGGCGAGGATTTTTTTCAAAAAGGCCGTGCGGGCCTCCGGTTCGTTTTCGGCCTCCATACCGATGAAAACGAGGCCGTTGTTGCTGCCCTTGCAATTGCCCAAAAATATTTCGGGCGCGGCCAGGGCCAGGTCGAAATCGGCTGAAAATTCTGTCATTTTGTGTGTTTTAAAATTGGGGAACGATAATGGTACGGTTTTTCGGTTTGCCGAACATAATTTTGAACTTACGAAAAAATGGCCATACATTCAAAATGATTGTCGGAGTACCCTATGCTTTCAAAAAATATGATTTTAAAAAATCTGAATCCGGGGTTTTGATTTCCGGCAAAAATAGCAAACCTTTGCAGCAGATTTCAGCCTCGGCTCCTAACCATAAAATTTCACCACCATGAATTGGAACATCACCGTTGAGCGCGCCGAAAAATCGCGCCTCCCAGAAATCGATTTCAACAATATCCCTTTCGGAAAAGCCTTCTCCGACCATATGTTCATGGTCGATTTTGACGGCGTTGAGTGGGTCAATCCCCGCATCACGCCCTATCAAAATATGTCGCTGGCCCCGAGCAACCTCGCGCTGCATTATGGCCAGTCCATTTTCGAGGGGATGAAAGCGACGAAATTTGGCGGTGTTCCATACCTTTTTCGCCCGGAAATGCACTCGGAACGCCTCAACAGGAGCGCCCGACGGATGTGCATGCCGGAGCTGCCAGCCGACTTGTTCATGCAGGCCCTCGAAAAACTCGTCGAACTCGACAGCGATTTTGTGCCGGAAAAAGAAGACCACGCGCTTTATATCCGGCCCTTCATGTTTGCGACGGACGAGTTTTTCGGGGTCCATGTTTCGCAAAACTACCGGTTCATGATCTTCACCGGCCCCGTCGGGCCTTATTATCCGAAGCCGGTCAAGTTGATCACCGAGGAAAAATACGCCCGCGCGGCCCATGGCGGCGTCGGTGAGGCAAAGGCAGCTGGCAATTACGGCGCGGCCATGTACCCGACCGAGCGTGCCCGCCAAAAGGGCTACGACAACGTGATGTGGCTCGACGACCGCGAGTTCCGCTACATTCAGGAGGTCGGCACGATGAACCTGTTTTTCGTCATCGACGGAAAGGTCGTAACGCCGTCCACGCCCGGCACGATTTTGAAGGGCATCACCCGCGACAGTTTCATAACTTATTTAAAATCAAACGGTTACACCGTCGAGGAGCGGTTGATTTCCATCGACGAACTTGTGGATG
>JANOQP010000288.1:0-8078 GCA_031414895.1 Saprospirales bacterium | reverse complement strand
CGCGGTTGTTGAAGCCGCCGTCATAGTTCCATTGCAGTTGAATGGCCGACAGTTCGGGCCGCGAGATGACTTCGAGGCCGGTTTGCAGCTCGATTTCGAGTACCCGTTTCAGGATTTCCGCCCGCGTTTCGAAATTGAACGGGCCCTGTCCATCGGTGGCCAGGCCGTTGCGTTTCATGTCCATCCGAGTGTTCGGGCGGTCCCGCAACGGGCCAATGAAATCGCGGAATTCGAGCAACGGAATCATCCAGTCCTCCCCGTTTTCAATCAGGTTCTCCATGCTCTTGTCGCGGCTGACGACGGTGCAGACCCAGCACCCGAACCGCGAATTGCCGCAACTCGATGTCGAAGTGTCGATGACGAGCGGGCATTCGGTGGCGTTCGGCGAGGCGTTCCGGTACATCGCAATCAGCACCTTGTTGTCGCCGCCCCAGATATTCGGCACCGACATCAGGTATTTCCAGACCTCGTCGGTCGTCAAATCATTGATGGGGGCGTACATCCATGAGTTTGGCAGGGTGTGTTTTCGGATTTTGCTGCCCGTAATTTCCTGCAAATCGTATTTCTCCATGCTTTTCGCGCGGTTCGTGCTTTCGCCGTGCCGCGTTCCGAGGACGACCATCACCTTCCCATGCCGATTGACGGTTTTCAGAATATAACCGTTCGTCGGGTTGATTTTCATCCGCTCGGTGCACCATCTGAACCAACGGTTGGGCGATGGGTAACCTTTTCCAATCAGGTTTATCCAAAACCTGTCCTCAATCTTCGGCACCACCTTCACGACCGAAAAATGGTTGGGCAGGTGCGCGAAAAGCCGCGCTTTCCCAAAAGCCTCAATCAACGAAAGCTGTTTGTCCAAATAGGCGATGACCGACGGGTTTTCCACCAATGTATCGTTGCTCAACACATGGATTTCCTTCGTCAAAAGCTCCTTTGGCAACTTCGTGAGCGCGTAAAAAATCAATTGCAGGACCGCCGTTGAGTCCTTCCCGCCCGAATATCCGAGCACCCAGGGCATATCGTCCATCAAATAGAATTGCTGGATTTCCTCTGTAAGCTGTTTCAGTTTTTCGACCATTGGTGTTGTCCTTCCTTCATTTAAAATTTCGGGCAAAGTACGTTCCCAATCAAAAAAAACAACCACAATTTTACTTTTCGTCCATTTGCCGAGAGAGAAAATGGCCTCGATTTTTCAAAAAACCCATTGGGGCTGAAACCATTGCCGCCGGGCATTTTTGAGGCTTTCGATATTTTTTTCGATATTTTTTCTCAAAAAAAAGGGGCAAGAACCACACACGTTGGCCTTGCCCCCTTTTTTTGGGAAAAATTTGGCAAAATTTACCGCATCATCCCCTTCATCGCCATCCCCAAAATATCGTCCATCATCGAGCCGTCGCCGTTGCGGTCGAGGACGGAGCTCAACAGGCCGCTCATGCCCGATTGTTGTGCGCTTTGGTGCGCCGCTCCGCCAAGTACCTGTGGGAGTTCGGCCGCGCCGATATTGTTTTGCGCCCGCATTTTGCCCAAAACCTGCATCACGATGGGCGCGAGGATCGGCAGGAGCTTCATGATCGCGCCCGCGCTGAGGCCGGATTGTTGGCTGACCGCATTGGCCGCAGCTTCCTGACGGTCGCCAAGGATATGGCCGAGGATGCCCGCGCCGTTTTGCGCTGGCGAGGCAGGTGCGCCGCCGCCCAGCACCGAACCGAGGATCGAGCCGAGAAGGCCGCCGCCTTGCTGTTGCTGTTGGCCGCCACCCATGACCGCGCCGAGCAGGTCGCCGAGACCACCGCCGGACTGTTGCTGGCCACCGCCAAGGACCGAACCGAGCAGGTCGCCGAGGCCGCCGCCGCCAGATTGTTGTTGCTGGCCGCCGCCGAGGACGCCCATCAAACCATCGAGGAGGCCGCCACCCTGGTGGTCGCGTTCGAGGGCCTTGTCGATTGCCTCCGCGCCTTCGGGGGTGGAAGCGTTTTTGGCGAGGCCGCCGAGGATAGTGGAGAAAACACCGCTGGCCGCCGCCGCCGTTTGGTCCGGATTTTCGGAGCCAATCTGTGCGCCGATTTCGTTCAAAAGTTCGGGCGGGAGCTGGCCTTGGAGGATTTCCATCAAATTTGCCATGGATTTTTATTTTATTTAAGGTTGAAAAAAACAGTTTTTGACACGAAAAATGCGTCGAGCATCTGGACGCTTTTTTTTGAAAAAGTAATTTAGGGCTGGCAAAGAACGCTCCAAACCCCGGCTCGTAGACCAGTAAATGCGCTGTTTTTATTGTTAAAAAAAAAGGCTGATCCAAAGTTTGCCGTCGAATTGCGGTTTTCGGCATAAATTTGGCCGATTGATCCTTCGCATGAAATATCAGGCTGTCAAAACATTCATTTTAGGGAAACTTCGCCGCGATTTGCCGGAAAAACTCCGCTATCACGGCTATCTCCACACGCTCGATGTGCTCCGAGTGGCCGGCCAGCTTTGTCGGCAAGAGGGCGTTTCCGCAAAAGACACGGTGCTGGTCAAAACGGCCGCGCTGTTCCACGATTCCGGTTTTGTGAAAAACAAGCATACCGACCACGAGGCCGTCGGGTGCGAGATTGCGCGTGCGGCGTTGCCCGGTTTTGGTTTCGGCGAGGCCGAAATTGACCGTGTCTGCTCGATGATCATGGCGACAAAGATTCCGCAGTCGCCCCAAAACCTGCTCGAAAAGATCATCTGCGATGCCGACCTCGATTACCTCGGGCGGGCGGATTTTTACCCGATCGCGGGGTCGCTTTTTGACGAATTACAGGCCTACCAATTGGTTTTGGACGAAAAACTTTGGAACAGGATCCAGGTGAAATTCCTCGACGACCACCGTTTTTGGACCGAAACAAACCTTCGCGACCGCGAACCGGAAAAACGGCAACGGCTGGCCGAATTGCAGACCGTCGTGGCCGGTTACTGAAAAGTTAAAGGAGGCTTTTTGAAATTTTGCGCCCAACCTCCGACCGTTCGGGCATTGTCTATCCAGTCAATAAAATTTCACCACCATGAAAAAGTACCTTTTTTTCCCTTTCCTCACGGCGGCACTGCTCGCCCTTTTTTCCACCATCGGTTGCGACAAAAAAGCCAATGATGACGTGACCATTTTGGGCAGCCCCGATACCATTTTGGTCAAACTGGGCGAAACCGCGCAAATTTTTGCGGGCAATTTCACCATCCGCCTCGATTCGGTCATCGACGATAGCCGTTGCCCGGCCAATGCGGAATGTTTTTGGGAAGGCCGCGTGGACGCGCGTTTTGTGTTCACCCAAAACGGCACGGCGTTGCTCGACACGCTCGCAAACGGCGGTCAGCTCACCGATTGGCCGGACGACAAGACCGAGCATTTTGGGTTCACCGTTCAAATGCTCGAAATGACCCCATATCCACAGGAGTTCGGCACAATCCCGCAGGTGGATTATGTGGCAAAACTGGCCGTCCTCCCGAAATAACTGCGGGAAAGCCCCAAACCACTTTTTTGTATTTTCAATTTCCGGCCCGATGGGCGAAAAAGGCGCAGAGAATTTTAATTTTGCGCGACTTTTCGGCCCATCGGGTCGTTTTTTTTTAAGTAAATCATTGAAAATCAGATACTTATGCCATACTTGTTCACCTCTGAATCCGTCTCCGAAGGCCACCCAGACAAGGTTGCCGACCAGATTTCCGACTCCATTTTGGACGCTTTTTTGCTCCAAGACCCCAACTCGAAGGTCGCCTGCGAAACACTCGTGACGACCGGCCTCGCCGTTGTCGCTGGCGAGGTTCGCTCGAAAGCCTATGTTGACATCCAAGAAACCGTTCGCAGGACCATCGAAAAAATCGGCTACACGAAGGCCGAATATCAGTTCGAGGCCAAAAGCTGCGGCGTGATCTCCGCCATCCACGAACAAAGCGCGGACATCGCGCAGGGCGTGGACGTTGGCAAAACAGACGAAATGGCCCAAGGGGCGGGCGATCAGGGCATGATGTTCGGCTACGCGACCGACGAAACGGACAGTTTCATGCCGCTCCCGCTCGAGCTGGCCCATCTTTTGCTCCGCGAACTCGCCGATATCCGCCGCGAGGGAAAGACCATGAAATATCTCCGCCCCGACGCGAAAAGCCAGGTCACCATCGAATACAACGACAAAAACCAGCCGAAGCGCATCGACACAATCGTCGTTTCGACACAGCACGATGACTTTGCCGAGGAGCAAAAAATGCTCGCCAAGATCACCGATGATGTGGTGAAAATCCTCGTCCCGCGCGTCAAAAAGCAGCTCCCCGCACGGGTGCAACGGCTTTTTGGGAAGGACATCAAGTTTTTTGTGAACCCGACCGGCAAGTTCGTCATCGGCGGGCCGCACGGCGACACGGGCCTCACGGGCCGCAAGATCATCGTCGATACCTATGGCGGAAAAGGTGCGCACGGCGGCGGCGCATTTTCTGGAAAAGACCCCTCGAAAGTGGACCGTTCGGCTGCCTACGCGACCCGGCATATCGCCAAAAACGTCGTCGCGGCGGGCCTCGCAAACCAAATCCTCGTACAAGTTGCCTACGCGATCGGTGTCGCGCAGCCCGTCGGGCTTTATGTGAACACTTACGGCACCTGCAAGATCAAGGGCGTCAGCGATGGCGAACTCGCTGTCAGGCTCGAAAAGCTGTTCGACATGCGCCCGGCGGCCATCGTCAAACGTTTCGGACTGAAAAACCCGATCTATTCCGAAACGGCAGCCTATGGACATTTTGGGCGGACACCCGGCAAAAAAACCGTCATGGTCGGCCTCAACGGCTCGACAAAAGCGGTCGAGGTCGAAACCTTCACTTGGGAAAAACTCGACATGGTCGACGCGGTGAAAAAGGAGTTTTCACTTTCCTGAACCTTGTTTTTTTGCATAAAAAAATGGCGCAGCCCGGTTGGGGTGCGCCATTTTTTTTATAAACCAAAATTTGGGAAAAATCTATTTGAACAACCCAAAAAATCACTTCCCCAAAACCTCCGTCACCCCGATTCCCAACTCTTTCAATTGCTCCGATTTTATCTCCGATGGCGCATCGATCATCATGTCGCGGCCCTGGTTGTTTTTCGGAAAAGCAATGAAATCGCGGATGGAATTGGCCCCGTTCATCACCGCGCAGAGGCGGTCGAAACCAAACGCGATGCCCCCGTGCGGCGGTGCGCCAAACTCGAACGCGCCCAGCAGGAAGCCGAACTGGTTTTCCGCCTCCTCCGGTGTGAAACCGAGGAGCTTGAAATTGCGCGATTGCAGCTCCCGGTCGTGGATCCGGATGGAGCCGCCGCCAATCTCGACGCCGTTCAAAACGAGGTCGTAGGCATCGGCGCGCATACTTTTCAAAATGTTGCGGTCGTCGGATTCCATTTTTTGGATGTCGCCCGGTTTTGGGGAAGTGAACGGGTGGTGCATCGCAAAAAAGCGGGCAGAATCCTCGTCCCATTCGAGGAGCGGAAAATCCATCACCCAAAGGGGTTTGAAATCTCCCGGTTGGCGCAAGCCGAGACGGGTGCCCATCTCGAGGCGGAGCTCGGAAAGTTGCTTGCGCGTTTTTTCTTCCTCGCCGCTCAAAATAAAGAGCAGGTCGCCCGGTTTTGCGCCCGCGCGTTCGAGCCAGGTTTTGAGGTCGGCATCGCCATAAAACTTTGATAATGAACTGGTTATGGCTGATTCGGCGGCGGAATCGGCGTTCCATTTCACCCAAGCGAGGCCCTTTGCGCCGATCTGCGGGCGTTTTAGCCATTCGGTCAGTTCGTCAATTTGCTTTCGCGAATAACCCGCGCAGCCCGTTGCGCAAATGGTCAAAATGGATTCCGCACCATCGAAAACGGGGAAGTTTTTGCCCTTCGCCACGTCGGTGAGGTCGCAAAATTCCATCCCAAAACGCAGGTCGGGCTTGTCGGAGCCATAAAGCCGCAACGCCTCGTCGAAGGTCATTCGCGGGAAATCGCCGAGCGAGGTGCCGAGCATTTCCTGAAAAAGGTGCTTTGTCAGGCCCTCGAACGTTTTCAAAATATCCTCCTGATGGACAAAGCTCATTTCGCAGTCGATCTGCGTGAACTCTGGCTGGCGGTCGGCCCGCAAATCCTCGTCGCGGAAACATTTGACGATCTGGAAATATTTGTCAAAACCGCTCACCATCAAGATCTGCTTGAACGTCTGCGGCGACTGCGGCAGGGCATAAAACTGGCCCTTGTTCATCCGGCTCGGCACGACAAAATCGCGTGCGCCCTCCGGTGTGCTTTTGATCAAAAAAGGCGTTTCGACCTCGATAAAATCGAGTTTTGACAAATAAACCCGGCTCTCAATGGCCATTTTTGAGCGGAAGAACAGGTTTTTTTGCACCATTTGGCGGCGCAAATCGAGGTATCGATAGCGCATCCGGAGGTCGTCGCCGCCGTCCGTGTCGTCCTGAATGGTGAACGGCGGGGTCTTTGCGGCGTTCAAAACTTTTAGTTCGGTGACCTTTATTTCGATCTCGCCGGTCTCGATCTTGGTGGTTTTCGAGGCGCGCTCGATGACCTCGCCCGTGGCTTGCAGCACGAATTCGCGCCCGACCGAACGGGCAATTTCAAACAAATTTTTGTCGGAATATTGCTCGTCAAAAACCAGTTGCGTGATGCCATATCGGTCGCGCAGGTCGATCCACAAGAGGCCGCCCTTGTCTCGCACAATGGCCGACCAGCCGCTCAAAGTGACGGTTTTTCCAATATCAGCGCTGCGCAATTCGCCACAGGTATGGGTACGGTACATCCTATTTTTTGTTTAACTTGTTGAAAATCAATGAGTTGGAAATGGCGGATTTCGCCTTTTTGAAATCGCGGGGCGAAAATAGGCGAGACGGGGGAAGGATTGCCGGGCGGCATCCAAAAAAATCAATTCGCCAATGCAAGCCCCGGGATGAACTGAAAATCCTTTGTGTTGAAAGTGGCGAGCGGCAATTTATGGTGCAACGCGGTCGCGGCAATGATGGCATCCGGGATTTCAAGCCCATGGCTCAACTTGAAATCGTGCACCAGTTCGATGGCCTTTTTTGAAATTTCCTCGGTAAAATGGATGATATCGTAATAACGGATCTGCTTTTTCATCCACGCCAACTCGTTTTTATCGCCCATCCCTTGATAAAGCTCCATGACGGAAATGGCCGAAAGCACGATGTTTTCTGGCCGGGTTTTTTGCATCAGTTCAATTGCTTCCTGCCGACCGTTGAGTGCGCCGATCAGCACATTTGTATCGCAGATGGTTTTTTTCATGGCTTTTCCCAATTGCGTTGCCATGCCTGCGCCCGCAAGTCCGCCAAATCACGCGGTGCGCCTTTCCAAATGCCAAAAAGGGCTTCGGGGTCGAGGCTCTTGTCGCCGGGTTCCCAATTTTTGGGTTTTCGGCGCATTTTTACAGGGGCTGAAACGGAAACCGAACCCAAATCCAGCGCGGTCAAAACGGCCATGACTTTTTCAAGTTCGGAAACCGAGGTCAGTTCGATTGTGATTCTCATCGCAGGAAGTTTGATGCAAAAATAGCTATTTTTTGACGAAAAAAGGCCGCAAAATCACCGCAGCGTCGGCAGCCCCGCCAACGCCCGAACCTCCCGCACGGTCTGTTGCGCCCGCTTCCTGATCTCGGCAGAGCTTTCCTGGATCTGGCTTTTGACGGCTTTTTTGTCGCCGTTCAGTTCGGCCAGCCGCTCGCGGAACGGGGCCAAATAGCCCACGAGCGTGTCGGCGACGACCGATTTTAGGTCGGAATATCGGAGCGCACCGTTCTTAAAATCGTCGGTCAAACTGGCGTGCGCATCCAGCCCGCCGCACGCTTTCAAGATCTCAAAAAGGTTCTGAACGCCCGCGCCCATCACGCCCGCGACCGCCTCGCCCGTGTCCGTTACGGCCGATCTTATTTGCTTGCGGATGACCGGTTCTTCGCCAAAAACATTGATGTAATGCTTCTCGCCCATGCTTTTCGACATCTTTTTGGTCGGGTCGGCGGGCGAGAGGATCTTCGGCGTTTCGGTGAAAAGCGGCGCGGGCATCGCAAAATACTCCTGCCCGAACTGGTTGTTGAACCGCGCCGCGA
>JANOQP010000287.1:0-4448 GCA_031414895.1 Saprospirales bacterium | reverse complement strand
AACCCGTTGAAATTTGAAAGAATAACAAATGTAAATTTTATGTAACCCAAAAAAACTTCCCGTTCTTTGTCGAAAACCGGGACGAAAATGAAACCTTGCGGTCGCCAATTTGAATCTTTGCACTCCCACTTTTGGAACACTTTGGAACATCCGAGATTCAAAACATCTCCTACTTTATATCTTCGTAGAAAACTTATTTAATCTTCAGTTATGCAAAGAGATTGCCTGACCGTTTGGGATAGCTGTCTGAAAAACATTCGCAAAAATGTCAGCCCCCAAAGTTTCAAGACTTGGTTCGAGCCGGTAAAAGCCGTCAAGC
Source organism: Saprospirales bacterium (assembly GCA_031414895.1). Taxonomy (GTDB): domain Bacteria; phylum Bacteroidota; class Bacteroidia; order Chitinophagales; family Saprospiraceae; genus JANOQP01. The sequence goes on along the minus strand of JANOQP010000287.1, from coordinate 4,129 downwards.
TCGACACAACTGCACTGACCATTCAGGTGCCCAACAAGTTTTTCTACGAATGGCTGGAGGAGCATTATGTAACGCTCCTAAAATCAACCATCCGGCAGGAATTGGGAGAAAAGGGGCGTTTGGACTATCAAATTTTGGTCAATTCTGCATCTGACAAAACCGGCTCGCCAAGCACCAGGGCCGTTTTGAACCGCGTCAGCACTAGTGGTGGCTCCGACAAGGATTCCGAGCCGGTCCCAGGCGCGTTCGAGGTCGAGAGCATCAAAAACCCGTTTGTCATCCCAGGCATCCGGCGCGTCAAGATTGACCCGCAGCTCAACGTGACATATAAATTCGACAATTATATCGAGGGCGATTGCAACCGCTTGGCACGAAATGCCGGTCTCGCGATTGCCAAAAAACCGGGCGGGACGGCCTTCAACCCGCTTTTTTTGTTCGGCGCGGTCGGTCTCGGCAAGACGCACTTGGCGCAGGCCATCGGCAACGATGTCGTCGAGCGGCACCCGAACAAGGCCGTATTATATGTGTCGTCCGAAAAATTCACGAACCAGATTATTCAGGCGATTCGCAACAACGCCATCAACGATTTCGTGAATTTCTACCAAATGGTGGATATTTTGATTGTCGATGATATCCAGTTTTTGTCGAACAAACAGAAGACGCAGGAGATTTTCTTCCATATTTTCAACCAGCTACATCAATCGGGCAAGCAAATTATTTTAACCTGCGACCGCCCGCCAAAGGATCTCGAAGGGATGGAAGACCGCCTCATTTCGCGCTTCAAATGGGGGCTTTCCGCCGATTTGCAGGCACCGGACTTGGAGACGCGCATGGCCATTTTGGAATCAAAAATGATGCACGAGGGCATTGATGTGCCGAACGATGTGGTCGAGTTTATCAGTTTCAACATTAAGAACAATATCCGCGAACTGGAAGGCGTGCTCGTTTCGCTCATCGCGCAATCGTCGCTCAACCAACGGGAAATCGACGTGGATTTGGCAAAAGATGTCATCCGGAACTTCGTCACGCAACTCAACAAAGAAATCACGGTCGAATTTATTCAAACTTTGGTGGCCGAACATTTCAATGTCGAGGTCGTCAAACTGCACGCCGAGACGCGCAAACGCTCGGTCGTCATCGCCCGGCAGCTTTCAATGTTCTTGGCAAAAAAATTGACAAACAAATCGCTCAAAGCCATTGGCGAGACTTTTGGCGGGCGCGACCATTCGACGGTTATTTATTCGTGCAAGGCCGTCCAAGATTTGATGGACACCGACGCCATTTTTAAGGACACGGTCAGCGAGTTGGAGAAAAAAATAAAATTAAGTTTGAACCAATAGTTTGGATTTTAAAAAGCGCGTCTACTTTTGCCGCGCTTCCGGAGAAGTGGGTGAGTGGCTGAAACCACCGGTTTGCTAAACCGACGTACGGCGCAATCTGTACCGCGGGTTCGAATCCCGCCTTCTCCGCTGCTTTTGCACAGCGAACTGCCTAAATTGACCAAGTTTTCAACGAGAACTTTTCAAGAAAAAATCACCAATCGGGGTGTGGCGCAGCCCGGTAGCGCGCCTGTTTTGGGAACAGGAGGCCCCAGGTTCGAATCCTGGTACCCCGACTAAGCTCGGTCTTCGCATGGAGACCGGGCTTTTTTTGTGGTTTTTCAGGATGGCTTTCAGCATTCCCTTAAAATGATACTTTTGCCTTCATTTTTAAAATACTTAACATGAACTTTAAATCCATTCTTTCTCTCGCAGCACTCTCTGCGTTATCCATTTTTACATCCTGCAAAAACGACAGTAAGCCCGCCGAGACCACCACCACCGAAACCCCGACCACCCAAATTCCCGCTGATGCCACGGTCACCATGGCCGATCCGAGCATGGAGCCCCCGGTCGTGACGACCGTCCCCGCACCCGGCGCGACGACTGCAGCACCAACAGCACCTGCCGCGAAACCGACCGAACCGCCCCAAAACGCGAAAGGCGTGTGGCATTACACCTGCCCAAAAGGCTGTGCGGGCGGCGGTGGAGCTGCTGCCCCTTGCGCAAAATGCGGTACCACACTTGCCCATAACGCAACCTACCACGCGGCTGACCCGGCGGCGGCAAAACCTGCTGCGGGCAATACCGCGGCCACTGCCACGCCAACCCCGAAGCCCGAACCGCCCCAAAATGCAAAAGGCGTTTGGCATTACACCTGCCCTGACGGTTGCGCGGGAGGTGGCGGCGCGGCGGCCCCATGTGCAAAATGCGGAAAAACTTTGGCGCACAACACCGTTTATCACCAATAAATTTTTGACATAAAAAAAGCCCCGCCGGAACACGACGGGGCTTTTTTTATGCCCGAAAATCAAAACATTTGATAGTACATCAACAACGTTTCGTCCTTTTCGACCGATTTTATCTCATCGAGCCATTTGTTTAGCGCGGCGGCATCGGCGGTCATCCCGGCCTCGGTCATTTCGTTGCGCCCGTCTGCGATAGCTTTTGTCGAGCCAAAACGCCGCCATTGCGATTGCGATTGGTCAACTGCGATTTTATGGCATTCCTCAAAAAAGGCTGTTCGGGCTGGTTCGTCCCCGATTTTTTTGAGGTATTGCGGATAGCTGTCGAAGAACGAAAACGTCGCCGGGCCGTCCACTTTGCCCAATTGTTTTTGGAAAAAAGCAAGTTTCGTCTTGTCGCCCGTCGCGGCGTAAAGCTCCAAAAGTGTCGCTTGAATGCCGGGGTTTTCGTCCTTTTCGAGTTCTGTTGCTGCTTTTGCGGCAGCTTCCGGGTCGGCTTTCACGAGTTCGGAAAGGGCAGCGGAGACCACTGAATATGGTTGGTTTTCGCCCAAAAGCCGGGCAAAAAGTGCCACATGATTTTTTCCGGAAGCCTCGCCGAGCCGGGAGACTGCGCTGAGACGAGTGCCTGGAATTGGGTCTTTTTCGGCCATTTTTACCAGTTTTTCAACCAAAACCGGGTCGAAAACATCGCAATAAGCCGCCCCCCATGCACGTAGTGCCCCCGATTTGTCATCGAGCGCGAGTGCCGCAAGTGCCTTTCCGCGGGGCGAATCGGCCATTTCGTTGAATTGGTTCAAAGCATCGTTTCGGGCATCGAAGGAGTTGCTGTGCCGGTATTGAAAATCCATTTCCGCGTCCGTTTTTTCATAGTCCCAGCTTGCCAAAAGGGTGCGCGACGGGTCGATGTCCACGAGCTCTGGACGGCCGGGCGCGGGGAACTCAAAAGTTTGGTTCCGCTGGTTGAAAATGACCGGGAAACTCTTTTTCGAGCCGTCGGCCTGCCAGATTTCGACCGACGTGGGCAGGGTGAAAATCGGCACCATCGTCGCCGGGTCTTGGGTTTGGGCGATTTTCAAAAGCACTTTTTTCGACGCTTCGTTGTATTCCCAATTGACGTTCAAAGTCGGCCAGCCTTTGTTGAAAAACCATTGGTTGAAAAACCAATTGAGGTCCTCGCCCGTGAAATCCTCGAAGGCCATCCGAAGTTCGTCGGCCTCGACTGCCGTAAATTCATGCTTTTTCAAATACGAATTGAGCGAGCCAAAAAACGCCTCATCGCCCAAATATTCGCGGAGCATGTGCAAAACGCACCCTCCTTTATTATAGGAGTGCGCATCGAACATCGCCTCGCGGTCGTCATAATTGAAGTTGATGAGGTCGTGCCCGCCGTCCATCGCCGAGCCAAAATAGCCAAAACGCTCGTTCATCAAATGCTCGTCGGCTGCCTCGCGGCCATGTTTGTGCTCCATCCATAGGTATTCGGAGTAGTTTGCGAAGCCCTCGTTGAGCGTCAAATTTGACCAAGATTCGCAGGTCACGAGGTCGCCGAACCAATGGTGGAACATTTCGTGGGCGACGACTTTTTCGTTCGTGTAGTTCGCATCGAGCAATTCGCGCGTCGTCGCCTGCACATATTCCCCAAAAATGACCGCGCCCGTGTTTTCCATCGCGCCGCTCACATAATCGCGCACGACGACCTGCGAATAGGCCTGCCACGGATAGGGATAGTCCAATTTTTCGGAAAAAAACGTCAAAAGCTCTGGCGTGTGCGGAAAAATCGCCTTTGCATCCTTCTCAAATTTTGGTTCGACATAATAATTGAGGTCTTTGTCGCGCCATTTG
>JANOQP010000286.1:0-5197 GCA_031414895.1 Saprospirales bacterium | reverse complement strand
GCTCCGACCAAAGCCAATATTTTGGGCGTCGAAGATTTGTTGATTTACACGCTCGGCTTGACTGGCGACAACAATTACCATTTCTACAATTTTTTGACAGGCGTTTATGGCGGCATCAGCAATTTCGGTTTTCCGACGTTTTTTGGAGGCCCGTTAAATGGTGCAACGCCGCGCGCTGCAATGACCAATACGGTCCCTGGCATCACCTTTTTAGGCGGCGGCGGTCTTGATTTGGTTTTTTATAACGGCACTAAACTCATTTGGTACAACCGAAATAACTTGATTCAAACGGACGGCACTTTGGGTGCAACAGGTTTAAGCGACGGTAATGTACTTGATGCCTTTGATTACAATCATACTGCCATTGCGGATGTGCTCGGCCCAGATTTTATGGGCATTGGCGACGCGGAAGTGCTCCTTTTGGATGCCACAGGCCACATGGAATGGTACTCGGTCTTTACAACAGGAGTTGGCGTTTATGAGGCGGATTTTTCCACGTTGCGCGGCCCACAGGCCGGCAACCCGGTCAAGCACGCGAATTATATCGACGCGACGGACAATGGTTATTCGTTCCTCGATGCCGACGGCACCATTTCTTGGTACAACAACACGACGAACACCGTCTACCACGATGCCAACTGGCGCACGTACACGGGCGGCCCGCTCAACGGGATAGCCCCGATGAAATCGAACATCGTGGCCACGGAAGACGCGGGCGTTTATGTGTTCGATGCAGATGGCTCGCTCAACTACTACTACATCTGCGACGGTAAGCCTTGGCCGTTTGATCTGTGGGCATACACGACCTTGACAGGTGGCCCGCTCGCTGGCCAAAACTTGATGATGGCACTTGAAAACCAAATTTCGGGCACACAGTTCTTGGGAATCTCTGGGGACCTACTTGTCTTCGCCTATTGCGCGAACCCGGTCATCACGTCCTTTGAAAGCACCAATCCCGGCCAACTCGGCGACACGGGCGGTCAAAACGACCCGACCGTCATCAACATGGCGCTCATCCCGATCACGCCGGCCCCGGCTCCGCCGATGGTCAATTGCATGCAAAGTTTCTGCGCCAGCGACAACCCGACCATTGCCAGCCTCTCGCCGAGTGGCGCAGGCATCAGTTGGTACCTGACTCCGACCGGAGGCGCCCCAATCGCTGCTGGAACGCCCCTTATTAATGGCACCGATTATTATGTGAGCCAACTGGTCGGCAGTTGTCCATCTGCACGGACAAGGGTCAGGGTGGGCGTGGTCACCCCGGCGCCGGGCCATATCTGCATTGGTGGATGTTCCAATTGATTGCTGCACCTGTCATCCCATTTTAAATAGAGCCCCTTTTATGGCCCTTCCCGTCCAGCGGGAAGGGCCATTTTTATGTGCCCGGCTTGGGCAATATCCCGGCGGTTAAAGTCCGCTACCCGCTTTTTTCTACCACATAGAACACATAGGCTTTTTGTTTGCAATCAGCTATGTGGGCTATGTGAAAACACCTATTGTGCCTATGTGGTAAATAGTTGCGATAAATCAAGGTCTGTTTAGTGAAAAACCAAGAAAGTCATTGGTTCTTTCCAAAAACCGGCAACAAAACCCTCGGCCAGACCAGCCGCTCAAAAACAAAATAACCCCCGGCCGCGACCGCAATCCCGGCCAGCACGTCCAGCACATAATGATGCCCCGTATAAATGGCCGAGACCCAGATGCCGACCGCAAAAATGCCGAACAGCCAGACCCAAAATGACCGCCCCGACCGCCTCGCATAAAACCAAGCAACGAGCGGATAAGCAGAATGCAGCGACGGGATGGCGGCAAAAACATTGGAATTGCGGGTATATATCCGGTGAAAAAGGTCGATGCCGAGCAATTCGTCCACCCGGTCTAGGCCAGCGGCGGAGCGCATGACATCCGTTTTGAACTCAAAACCGACCGTCGCAACGTACCACGGCGGCGCGGCCGGGACGAGATAATAGATGGTGAAACCAATCAAATTGACGAAGAAAAAGCACCACGCAAACCGCAGATAGAGCGACGGCCTTTTCCATAAAAGCCAGCCCGCGAACAGCAGCGGCAGCGGCACCCAACTGATGTAAAACAGTCCGGCCAGCAGGTCGAGCGGCCAAAAAATATGGCCCGCGCACCATTCATTGAGCGTTTGGCCGCCGATGCCAAACCATTTTTTGTCAAAATCATAGAGGTCGCGGATATGGACTGCGGTCACCGTCCAGTTCGGGGCGATGCGCATCGAGTCGTAGAGCATCCAATAAACGCCCCAAACGGCGAGCATTTTTGCCCAAAACCAGGTTTTTTCATGAAATAAATAAGCGAAAAAGGCGATTGCCCAAAGTGCGATATGCTCGCCCCGCAAACCAACGGCCCCACCAAACCATGCAAAGTAGGCAGCCGTTCCGATGAGCCAGCAGAAAAGGGTGTTTTTGTCGAGACGGCTTTTTTCCATAAAATTTTAGAGGGGCGAAAATAGGAAGGGTTTGAGGCTCGTCAAGTTTTTTTGAAAACTTGCAAAAACTAAAAATGCACACCCAAAACTGGGCAGTTGATAAATAGCCCCCCAAAAAAAATTGAAAAAAACTGCGACCCATTATGGAAAAACAAAACCTTGACTACTTTTGGCGCAACAGAATTTTTAAAGGACGACCATAAATTAAAGGAAAACGATATTGCGGCGCAGCCCGCTATCGCACCTTGTTTGTGGCCGTCCTTTTTTTTTAATTTTTCACTAAACCAACTTTTGTTATGTCCTCAATGATTACGACTTACCTGCTCCAAACACTTCTCGGCGCAGGCGGCGGCTGGCTCGGCAACATGCTCAAAGCCAACGGCCTCGGAACTATCGGCAACGTCATCGCTGGCGCAGTCGGTGGCAATGCGCTCCCGGGCATCCTCGGGATGGTCGCCCCGGCCCTCATGGGCGCGGCAGCAGACGGCAGCGGCAACAGCATGATCTCCACCATCTTGACTTCGGTCCTCGGTGGCGGCGTCGGCTCGCTCGTCGGTGGTTTGTTCAAAAAAGCCTGAATTTTTTAGACAGCTTTATTGGAAAATCAACTTTATAGGCTTCCCGTGCTGATGTGCGGGAAGCCTGTTTTTTTACGGCGGATGGCTGTCAGCTGACGGTGGCCGTCCATGTATTACCTTTGCGCGATGCTCGGCAAGTTTTTCCCCATAAAATTCATCCTGCCCGAATGGCTCCCGCTCGTCAACCGCGAAAGCCTCCGTGCCGACCTCAACGCGGGGCTGACCAACGCCGTCATCGTGCTTCCGCAGGCCGTCGCGTTCGCGCTCATCGCCGGGCTGCCCCCCCAATATGGACTTTACACGGCAATCGTCACGCCCATCGTGGCCGCGCTTTTTGGCTCGTCGCGCCATGCGGTGAGCGGGCCGACGACCCCGGTCTCGCTCACGATTTTTGCGGCCATCAGCCAATTGGCCGAGCCGGGGAGCGTCAGTTATATCGAACTCGTGCTGCTTTTGACGTTCATGGTCGGGGTGATCCAGCTCGGTTTTGGGCTGGGGCGGATGGGTGTTTTTGTCAATTTCATCTCACCAACGGTGGTCACGGCGTTCACGGCGGGCGCGGCCATTTTGATTTCAATCAGCCAGATAAAAAATGTTTTCGGCCTGCCCATCTCGCCCGCCGCGTCGGTGCTTTCGACCATGCGGCAGTTCGCCGACTTCTTTTGGGAAATAAAAATCCCCACTTTTTGCGTGGCCATATTCACGATGGCGGCGGCCTTGATTTTCAAAAAATGCTGGCTGCGCGGCCCCTATCTGCTCATCGCAATGGCCCTCGGCAGCGGTTTCGCGCTCATTTTGGGCGGCGAAATGGTCGAAATCAAGTTTGTCGGGCAACTTCCGAGCGCGATCCCGCCGTTCACGCCCGTCGTTTTTGACATCGACAATATGCGCCATTTGCTGTCAAACGCGCTCGCAATCGCAATTTTGGGCCTCATTCAGGCACTCGCAATCGCGAAAAATATCGCCGAACAATCGGGGCAGCGCATCGATATCAACCGCCAGTTCACGGGCGAGGGCCTGTCAAATATCGTCGGCAGTTTTTTTTCCAGTTATGTCGGCACGGGTTCGTTCACGCGGTCGGGCATCAATTATCAGGCGGGGGCGCGAACGCCGATGTCGGCCATTTTTGCCGCGCTCGCGCTGCTCTGCATTTTATTGGTCGTGCGGCCGTGGGTAGCTTTTTTGGCGGTCCCGGCGATGGGGTCCGTCATTCTTTTGGTGGCCTGGAACTTGATTGATTTCGCAAAAATCCGGCAGGTCCTCCGCGCCTCGCGGCTCGAAACGACGGTCTTGGGCGTGACTTTTTTCTCGACGCTTTTGCTCAATTTGGAAATCGCCATCCTGTTCGGTGCACTCACGTCGCTCTCTTATTTTTTGTACAAAATCGCCCATCCGCACATCGCAACGATGGCCCCCGACCCGGAAAAAAATTTCCGTTTCACCTATATTTTAAGAAAACCGTGGCTCTCGGAATGCCCGCAGGCAAAGGTCATCCGCATCGACGGGCCGCTTTTTTATGGCTCGATTGAGCATATCGGCGAGTTTTTTGAGGAAATCCGCGCCGAACCTTTGCCCAAAAACTGCCTCGTTTTTGCCGAGGGCATCCATTTTATCGGCCTCGCTGGCGCGGAATGGCTCGTCCGCGAGGCAAAAAAATGGGAGGAACGGGGCGGCGGTCTCTATTTTGTCAACCTGAAAATCATCGCGCAGGACGTTTTGGAGGAAGGCGGCTACAAAGGGCGCATCGGCCATGACCATTTTTTTGACTCAAAGGCCGACGCGCTCGCGTGGCTGCACCGGCAAGCCGATAGGTCGGTTTGCGGGGTCTGCAAGGGGCGGTTTTTGGCGGAGGCCAAGTGAATTGTTTGCCACAGAGGCACAGAGGCGCAGAGTTTTTTTTCTTTTTTTATAAAAAAAACTCCGTGCCTCGGTGCCTCCGTGGCAATTTCCAATTCAAAAATTAACTCGATTTCCAATGTCCCCACTTTTCAAAAAACTCAACCTAAAAGGCCAAAAAACCATCACCCTCCTCAACTCGCCAGCCAGTTTTTCGCCCGAAATGGAGGCGATGGCTGGGCTTGCCGAGTTCAAAAATGATTTTGAAAAAGGAGAAAAAGCTGGGCTAAAATAATTGCCGCAAAGGCGCAGAGAACGCGGAGTTTTT
>JANOQP010000285.1:0-3827 GCA_031414895.1 Saprospirales bacterium | reverse complement strand
GCGTTTCCCAACGCTGCGCCGCACCTCCATTTTGGCGGTCAATCATGCAAGATTTTACGAAAAACAACAGCGACCTCGACTTGGCCGCCGCCTGTTCGCAGGGCGAACAACGGGCGCAGCGCACCCTTTTCGAGCGGGAGAAAAGCCCCATGTTCGGTGTTTGCCTGCGCTTCGCCGAAAGCCGCGCCGCCGCCGAAGACCTGTTGCAGGAGGGCTTCATCCGCGTCTTTCGGGACATCGGGCGGTATCGCGGCGAGGGCAGTTTGGACGGTTGGGTGCGACGGGTTTTTGTCAGGACGGGCATCGAAAATTTTCACCGGCAAAAAAAACTGCCGGAAACGGTCGGACTCGATTGGCTCGAAAACATCCTCGCCTCGACCGCCGAAAACTTCGACCCCGACGACCCCGATTCGGTCGTCCGATTGCTCCAAAAACTCCCACCGGGGTTTCGCGCCGTGCTGAACCTCGCGGTTTTGGAGGAAAAAAGCCACGAAGAAATTGCCCGCGAACTCGGCATCACCGCCAGCACCTCGCGCTCGCAACTGACCCGCGCCAAAGCATTTTTGAAAAAAATCGTACAAAAAACGCTTGTTTTGATATGAAAAGCGACCAAAATCAGCCGCACGACCCGACCGAAAACTGGCTCCGCCAAACCCTCGGCGGTTTCCAGCCCGATGCCCCAGAAGATGCGTGGCAACGGCTCGCGCCGCATTTGCCGCTGCGCAAACGTCGCCGCCCGTCCGTATTTTGGCTGTCGAGTGTGGCCGCCGGAGCGGCTGCCGTCGCGCTTTTTTGGTTTTTGAAAAATGCCGAAACGCCCGCCGCGCCGCCCATTTTGGTTGAAAAAATGCCGCCCATCGCGCAGGTTCTCCAAAACTCGTCAGACGACTCCAAGTCGTCTGACGATTGCAAATCGCCTGACGAAAAACTGCAAAAACCGTCTGACGGTTCCAAGTCGTCTGACGAAAAACTGCAACCCCAAAACCCACTCGCCAAACGAAATTATCCACAAAAAAACAGGCCGAAACCCGCATCTATTTTACCCAAAAACCGGCCTGCCACAAACTCGTCAGACGACTTGGAGTCGTCAGTCGAGCGGTTGACCGCAAACTCGTCGGACGACTTGGAGTCGTCAGACGAGAGGCCGCCCGTTTTCGCCGAAAAAGCACAGCCCGAAATTCAATTTTCAGCCGCGCCCATTTTTCCGAAAAAGGCCAAATTCCCGCGATTTTGGCTTGGCATCGAGGCCGCGCCCTCCCTTTTTATGCGAAAAAACATGGGCGGAATGCCCAGCGGACTCGTCTTTCCCGAAATGCACTCACGCCCCGGAAATGGCTGGCTGGCAGGCCTTTCCCTCGCCTTCGCGCCGCTCAAAAATTGGCGCGTCGCCTCTGGCATCCAGCATTTTCAACAGAACCACGAAGCGCAACACTCGGCCACCCTGCGGCTCATGGACGGCGTTCACCTCAACCCGCACGTCGCGGGCTTGAAAGAATATGAATTCCAATACGCCGTCGTGTCGGGCGGCGAGCAAAGCGACCTCACGCTGCGGCTGCAACAACAGGACATCGGCACGACGATGCCCGACGACGAACCGTTCACGCTCGATATGAAAACCGTCCACCGCTCGACCGCGTGGCGCGTTCCGCTGACGGTCGAACGGCGGTTCGGCATGGGCAACTGGAGCGGCTTCGTGCGCGGCGGTGCGGTTGTTGTTTTTTCGGAAAAAAGCACGGTCGAGGTCACGCATTTCACCGAGGTCTGTCAAGATTTGTGCTTTCAGGGCGGCCATGTCCCGAAAATCAGGGCCTCAGCACCGAACAAGATCGCGCTCGGCTGGCTGGTCGGGGCGGGCATCGAAAGGCAGGTTTTCAGCCGCGCTGGCCTGCGTTTCGAGCCATTTTTGGTCGGGCAAAAAGGCTCGATGCAATGCGGACTGAACTTCGGCTTGCTGTTTTCAAATTGATTTTAACCCGCCGACTGACGACCTCAAGTCATCTGCCGGCCAAAATTTCATCATTTTCAAACCCATTTTATTATGAAAAAAGGCTTTTTACTCCTCTTGCTCGCAGCCTCGTTCTGGGCGGCCAGCGCCCAGAACGAGGTCATGCTGCACCTCGCGCCGCGCATCGGCAGCACGGTCTTCGCGCTCGGTGCGTCGTTCGACCACCCCGTCGGGACGTACAAAATGAAGTACACCCGCTTCGAGTATTACATCTCGGAAATCAAAATTGTGCACGACGGCGGGCAAATCGAGCCTTGCACGGGCTTGAACTTGCTCGTTCGCCCCGCGCTCGATTCGATCTACAGCCTCGGCCAGATGCCTGGCATCACGAACGTGGAGGCCATCACTTTTTCGGTCGGCGTTCCGCAGGCGGTGAACCACCTCGACCCGGCCACTTATCCGGCCAACGACCCGCTCGCGCCGCAAAATCCGGCCATGCAATGGGGCTGGTCGGCGGGCTACCGTTTCGCGGCCATCGAGGGCGAGGCTGGCACGAACCTCGGCCAGCATTTTGAAATTCACGCGCTCGGCGACGCGAACTACAAAACGCAGACGATTTCGACCGATGCCGAACAAGTCGCGCCGGACATGAAAATGATTCACCTCATCGCCGACTATTCGCAGGCGGTGAAAAGCATCACGCTTTCGGGCGGACTGATTGTGCACGGCACTTCGGGCGCGGCGGTTACGCTGTTGAACAATTTCAAAAACATCGTTTTCAAGGCCGAAACTTCGAGCGCGGTGATTGACCCATCGTTTGCCGGCGTGTTTTCGGTATCGCCGAACCCGGTGCGCGATGCTGCGCCGCAGGTCAATTTCTCGCTCCCGACGGGCAACGATTACGATTTGACTGTGACCGATTTGACGGGCAAAATCGTCGCCCGCCGCTCGCTCGCAGCAGGTGAAAACCAGTCTGTTTTGTTGGAAAAAATGCGGTCGGCGGGGCTGTTCTTCGTTCACCTCTGGCAAAACGGCAGCCCGGTGTCGGTTGAAAAATTGGTCGTTCTGAAATAACCCACCCAGTCTGACGAGTTCAACTCGTCTGACTGGGCAATCGAATCGAACTCGTCAGACGAGGCGCGCACGTCAGACGAAAATGCGGGAGACTTTGGCCGGGTCAAGAATAACGGGCTGCCCGATCTGTAAATCCACTGGTTTTACCCCAACCCAGCGACGGCAAAGGTCAAAATCACAAAGTTTTCCATTTCGGAGGCCGAGATGATCGCGGCTGGATGAAAATTCCCAATCTTCTGGATTGGCGACCAAACAAGCCTTTGCGGGATTCTGATGGATGTAGTGGAAACAGACCAGCGGGTAAATGTTGAGGAAATCCGGTGCAAACAATTGGGCTGGGTCGTCAAAATCAAAAGCCTCTTCGGTCAGGCACTTCGACTTAGTTCTTTGCCGAAACAACGAGCCTGTCCGTTTTTCTTGAACATTGATTGCCCGCGTGTAACTACTCTCCAAAACTCGGAAGCCGTCGCTCAAACGGGTCATCTCGATGCCGCCCACTTTTACTTTTTCCATGGTAACATCAGATGTTCCAATTAGAAAATGAAAGTGGTTGGGCATCAGACACCAGGACATGATGTTGCAAACAGGTTTCAAGTGCGTGTTCACTTTTTTCAGGAAAAAAAGATAGTTTTCTCGACTGAAAAAAATGGGTTGGCGGTTGTTGCCTTGATTGTAAATGTGAAACAAGTGTTTTGAAACAAAGTGCATTTTTTAAAATATTTTGTTGCAAAAGTATGAATTGGGAGTTTAATATTCAAACGGTGCCCACTCGTCAGACGACTTGGAGTCGTCAGACGATTTAAAATCA
>JANOQP010000284.1:0-2696 GCA_031414895.1 Saprospirales bacterium | reverse complement strand
AACTGATTTTGGCCGAAAAGGGAGTGGTTCATTGATAGATATTTAAACAACCGAATTTGGGTTAGCCCCAGCGGGGCGGAATGTTTAGGCAGGCAACATTCCGCCCCGCTGGGGCTAAAAAAGAATCCGTCAAAGGGTCTCTACCAACATTTCGCCCCGCTGGGGCTGTACACTTTCGGCACTGCGTGAAACCCTATTTGCCGAAAAACTAAACCGGCTCTTTTTTGATGTCCATGATCAAGATCCGGGTCAAAATATAGGCGCCGATGAGCGCGACCACGATCCCTTCCACAAAAATGATGATGCTCGCGGTGAACGGGCCGAGGTATTCACCGACCGACGACGTTTTGCGCAGCGTGTCCAAAAAAACGGGGTTCATCCACAAAAAAAGGGTCATAAAAATGGTGAAACCGCCCACGCCGATGGTCGCCGCGCCCATGCCCTGCGTCACGCCCAACATATAATTGCCCATGCTTTCCGGGTTTTTCAGGAAAAAAGCCTGGATGTCGCGGTACATGAAAAGGAGGACGATCCCGGCATTTATGACGCGCAGTTCGCTGTGATGGCCGAGGCCGATGGCGTACATCGACAGGAAAAAAGCGACCTGCACGAAGAGCATGGCGAGGCCGGTGCGGATTGATATTTTATTCATGATCGAGTTGATTTTTGCCTTCCCTTCAATCGGGTCGGCTGTAATAATTGTTCTCCTCATCCTCGCTCCCGATTTTTTCCGGCGCGTCGTCGAGCTCCGAGCCGGGGACGTCGAGTTCCGAACCAAGCTCTTCGCCGCCCGCCACGTCGTCGGCAAAATCGGGTGAATTTTTGCGCTCGGGCAGGTCTTTTTCGAGCGGCAGGCTGATTTCTGGCGCGTCCTCAATCGCGATTTCACGGTCGTTGCGCCATTGGCCGAACACGTCCTCGCTGGGCGGGTAGATTGGGTAACCGGGGAGTTCGGGCGCGGATTTTTGGTTGGGCTTTCGGGTTGGGAGGTTTATCTTTTTCATCGTTTGCGTTTTTGTAAAATGATGGATTTCGGGGCCGGATGTTTCCCGTTTTTCAATGCGCCATTTTCATCCTCGGTCTGCGCCGCGCGTGCTTTTCCATCGTCAGCCGCGCCATCAAATAGCTGACAGCCGACTCCGAGCCCTGGTTCAAATTGACCGATTCGTCCTCCAAACCATCGTAACAGCCGCCCGTGCAGGGGTTGTAAATAATCTGCCCGAGGTGGTTGTTGCCCAAAAACCAGTTGAAGGCAAGCGTCATTTTTTGGGCATATTGCGGCTCGTGGAATGCACGGTAAAACTTGTTCAACGCCAAAATCGTGTAGGCCACATCGATCGGCTGTTCGCCGTGCGGGGCTGGTTCCTCGCCTTTTTGGAGCCATGTTTTGTTGGAGATTACCTTGATGCCGCGCTCGTTGAAGGTCATCGAGAGCAAAAAATCGAACGAGTTTTTGGCAATGTCGCCGTAGGTCGCGTCGCCCGTTTCGAGCCACGCGCAAAGCATCGCCTCTGGCAAAATCGAGTTTCCGTACGTCAAATACGGCTCGAACCATCGCCATTCCGGCTCCGATTCGTGGCGGAACATCTGCACCAAACGGTCGGCGAGCGTCGTGATGATCGCGGTTTTTTCCGCCGATTTCATCCCCAAATTGGAATAATAAAGGCCTTTGATGACGAAGGCCATTGCGCGTGTCGAGTGCATCGTTTCCGCTTTCGGCAATGCTTTTTCGAGGATTGCGGAGGCCATTTGTACCAGTTTTTCGGGCAAAATGCCGCGCTTTGACATCAAAAAGCCGAGGGCCCAGATTGCGCGCCCGTTCGAATCGGAGAGGTTTGTCTCAAAATTTTGCCCGGTAAAACGCTGGTCGCTGTCCACATAATTGAGGAAAAACCCGTCCGGCTGTTGGCAGAAATGGATGAAATCGAGGTATTTCGAGATCATTTTCAGGTCGGCCCCGTCGCCCGAAAGTTCAAAGTTCATGATGAGCGCGACCATCGCCCGGGCGTTGTCGTCAATCGTGAAACCGGTCTCCAGGTCGGGCTGGTTTATTTTTGAAAATTGGATAATGCCGATGTCGGTCGTCATCTTTTTAACATGGTCGAGGTTGATTTCGGGGAGCGCGTAGTTGAGCGTCAAGCGGTCATTTTGGAAGCCCGTTTGGCCGCCCACTTTTTGCAAAAGCATGGCGTGGGCGATGGCCGAATTTTCCCAAGCCGTCGGCACAATCAGGTGCAACGTGTTGGAACTGAACGACTTGCGCAGTTCCTCGTCGCCCAATAGGCTGTTCACGGCTGCTGCCAATTGCGCCGAATTTTCAAAGTCGAACAGGATGCCCGTGTCCTCGCGCAACACCTCGCGGGCGTGCGGGATTGGTGTCGAGATGATGGGGCAACCGCAGCTCATCGCGTATGAAAACGTGCCGCTGACGGCCTGGTTTGGGTCTTTCGAGGTGAACAAATAGATGTCGGTGAGCTGTAAAAACTCGAGCAAATCGGGCAGCGGCAAATAGCGGTTGACGAACCGGACATGGTTTTCGAGGCCGAGAGCGGCCGTTTTTTCCTCCAAACTGCGGCGATATTGCTCGCCCGAAGATTTTACGACGCCGGGGTGCGTTTTTCCGATGACCAAAAAGAGCGCGTCGGGGTTCATTTCGACGATGGCAGGCAGGGCGTTGAGGGTGGTTTCGATGCCTT
>JANOQP010000283.1:0-2460 GCA_031414895.1 Saprospirales bacterium | reverse complement strand
TAAATTTTGAGCCGTTTTATTGCAAGGTGAACCGCACCCGCAATCCCGATTGGATGTTCGTGATCGGGTAAGAGGCGGAGGTTTTCGGCACTGTCCGGTTGTAATCGGTGAACAGGCCGAAAAATAAAAAGGCAAAAGCGGCGCGAGGCGCACTTTTGCCTTCAGAAAATGAATTTTTGAACAAAAAAATTGGGAAAAGGCAATTGCTTTTAGTGCACGACCATTGGTGTGGCCCCGATTCTATCCCCACTTTGAAAAATCAGGTGATATACCCCAGAAGGCAGGTTTTCAATCCGAAACCTATATGGCATTTTTACCTCATTTTGCTGCCAAATCATCCTGCCGTTTAAATCGACAAGTTTAAGGTTCATCAATAATGCATTTGGCGCACTAAAATCAATTATTGTAGTTTCCGAAACCGGGTTCGGGCTTATTTTTAATAAATCTGAAAAAACTTCAAGTCCTGTTAACCCAAGATATTCTTTGATTTCAAAAAGGAAATCGTTTTTACAGCCACTTGAATCGGTAATGGTGGCCGAATAATTCCCATCTGACAAATTTGACAGGCCCCAAGTGTCTTCCCCAGTCGTCCATTTGATTTCATATGGCCCCCATCCCCCGAAAATTGAATCGATGCTGATGCTTCCATCGCTCGCGGACGCTTGGGAGATGTGCGTAGTGCTTGATTTGATTGTAAAGGAAGAATCGGGTGATTCGAATGCTCCCATATCAACTTGACCGTTGATTACCCGGTCACCGCCTGAAAAATCAGTGGTCAATCCAATTGAGTCGCTAAAAAATTTGTTCCCTGCATCAATTGCCGGAGAGCAAACCGCTAGCCTAAAATCACCCATTGCAGGGTTTCTGAATTTTGGGTCTGCTTCCAATAAAACACCGTCTTGGCAAACTGAAACACCGTTATAGGAACAAGTTGGCGTGTTAATAATTGAATTGTAAACAAAATAGTCATTCACTTTATAATTGGTGAAATCATTATTGTAAAAAACCTTTTTTAAATCCTTGTTTTCCCAAATCAGACAGTTGAAGAACCTCATGGTCTGATATTTGCTCACATAGTCATAATCAGGCGACCAAGGTTTATTGAATGGATAATCGTTGTTCTTAAAAAAAGTACAATTCGTGAACCGGACATCTGAAAGGCTTTCCTTGCCAGATAAAAATGAACAAGCTCCGCCATTTTCAGAGAAAATCGAATTTTTTATATTGGCTATTAGCTTTGTTGGCCCGAAGCTATCGTACAATAGACAATAGATTGCCCCTGCGATATTCGATTGGGATTGGGAATAGTTTTTTTGCATAAAGATATTGTCAGCCATAAAATTAATTATTGACTTTGAACTTGAATTAATGTAAATACCGCCTGAACCATATGTATCTGAATTGTTCAAAAAAACGCTTTCTTTGAGTTTCAGGTTTAGTAAACCGTTACTTTGCCCAACAAAAAGTGCGCCTCCGGTATTGTTGGATTTGTTGTTGATAAAATTTGATTTTGTTATATTGATATTTATTGAGTCAGATTGGTCAATAACACCTAGAAAAAAAGATAAAGCTCCTCCATCCGCACCACTATTTTTTTCCAAAATGGAATTCTCAATGTTTATTTTGATTGATCCAGATTGATGAAAAAAGAAGATTGCCCCTCCCGGCATTCCCAATAGTTCATGTTTGTTTTCAACAAAGGAGCTTCCGGTTATATTAATATTGCCGCCCTGAATATTCTCAAAATTGATTGCCCCACCACCTTCTCGTCCAACATTGTTATTGAACTGACAATTATAAATCGATACTGAATCTTGTTGGTCAATCATCTGATAATAAATAGCACCGCCCCTATAATTTGAATGATTGTCTGAAAATGTACAATTTTGTATCTTTACAATTTGATCTGATTTGGCGAGGTCACCAATAAAAACCGCTCCTCCTGAACCTGCATCGTTATTTATAAATTGACAATTTTTTAAAATTATTTTCCCTTTTTCAGGGCTTTCAACCTGGATTGACAAAGCTCCGCCATTTGCAGTTGTAGAATATGCCCTTTCGATAACAAACCCGTCCAATAATATTTCTTTTCCATCAAATATTGCTTTTGCAACTTGCAAGGTATTATCAGATTTCAAATTCATATTCCCGATGTTGCCCGATAAGACAGTTGGGTTGCTTGAAAAATCACGTTCGGCAATGTCATTTTCATGCCCGTTAAACCCTCCGATCAAACATATACCCTTGTCTATCAAAAAATAACTTGATACGTCTCCTGCAACAGTCGGAAAGTAAGTCCCCTTTGCAACCCAGACCGAGTCTCCATTTTCTGAAATTTGAAGCGCACTTTCTAAACTGGAAAAGGCATTTTGCCACGAACTGCCATTGTTTTGACCAATCGCATCATGTTTAACATAATAGCGAAGTTGAGCAAGTGAGATTGCTGGCATCAAAAGCAAA
>JANOQP010000282.1:0-2980 GCA_031414895.1 Saprospirales bacterium | reverse complement strand
ACCGGCCCCGACATCGCCTTCGCCAACGGCACCCTGACCTGCACCAACGGCGAGCCGTCGAACGACATCGAGACCCGCGCCCATCGCGCCAAGTTCCCGAAGGAATGGCAGCGAAAAATGGAGACCGCCCGCCAAAACCCGCTGCTTTTCAACGATGCTTACTGGTTCATCGACTCCGAGGCCGCGCTCAAAACCAATTGGCCGCGCATCCTCGAAATGAAACCGGACTTCATCCAAATTTCCCTCCGCGATGTCAAAAACGGCCCGCGCCACGGTGGGCTTTCTGCCGAAATGGCCAAAAAGGCGGTCAAAAAGGCGCACAAATCCGGCCTCCGCGTCTTTGCGAACATCGAGACCGCCGACGATTTCCGCACCGGGCTGAACGTTGGCATCGATGTTTTCAGCAACCTGCCCGGCCATCTTTGGGACGGAAAGGGCAGCCCCGAACGCTATCAATTGACCGAAAAGGATTTTTCAAAAGCGAAAAAAAAGAAGGTCGCCGTCGTCTCCACGTTCGCCCGGACGGGGCTTTTGACCGGACAAATGGATGCCAGTGGCCGCTTCGCATCCGACACTGTGCAGGTAAATGCGGTCAGGAAACTCTACAAAAACCTCCTCAAAAACTGCCTCGACCGCAACATCCCCGTCGCCCTCGGCTCCGACGAATGGGGCAAAACGAGCCGCAGCGAGCTCAATTTTTTGTTCCAAACAGGCTTCGCAACGCCCGCCCAAATGCTGAAAATGCAGTGCGAAAACTCGGCAAACCTGATCTTCCCAAAAAGAAAGATCGGCAAGGTGGCCGACGGGTTCGAGGCCAGCTTCCTCGTTTTGGAGGGCGACCCGACCAAAAACGTGCTGAACATCCGCCGCATTTTGATGAAATTCAAGGATGGCCAGCTTTTGAAATCGGCTGAACCAAAAAAATGAACTATAAGCACCTTTTCCCCACTTTTCGCAACCGGTTTGTGTTCGTGAAAAAGCAATTGGCCGCACACGGGCCGTTCGCCCGCGGCCTCAACCTCGGCACCGGCGAAGGCGATTACGACAAAATGATTGCCGCGAACTGCACCGATTTGATCGGCTGCGATGTCAATGAGGACGACCTTCGTTTTGCCCGCGAACTGAATGTTGATGTCAAAAACTTGACCTACCAATTGGATAACGCGCTCGATTTGAGCTTTGCCGACGGCAGTTTCGACCTTGTCGTGTCGTCCGAGGTCATTGAGCATGTGGGAAAACCGGATGTGATGATGCGCGAGATCGGGCGCGTATTGAGGCCCGGCGGCGTGGCCATTATTACTTTTCCCTCGGAGGATTTTCCGGTGACCTATGACCCGATCAACCGGGTTCATCAATGGGTTTCACCCGAAAAAGGCCGCCTCATCGCGCAGGGCGCGTATGCTTTTGGGCATGAATATTTGATCTCGCCAAAAAAATTCCGCGCCTGGGCTGCCGAAAACAAGCTCCAGATCGTCCATGAAAAAAACAGCAGCGGCCACCTCGTCGGCCTCTCGGAAATGTACTGGACCGGCATCGTGCAAAGCATTTTCAAAAAGAACAACACCAACCTCACAGAGGTCGAGGAATCCGGCCTGAAACTCCGGCCCACGACGGGCGAACCCGCGCTGGCAAAACTGACCGACCTTTTTTGCGCCATCGACCATGCCATTTTTGGGCGGTCGTCGAGGTCGGTCGGGAAAGGGTTTGTTTTGCGGAAAATTTGAAAATTCAAGTTTAGTCCGAACGGTGATTTTTATGATCCACTGATACGCGATTCAAAACCAAAAAGCCGCCCGGAACTTGTCCGGAGCGGCTTTTTGGTTTTGAACTTGAACTGGAATTTTCACATCACTTCCCTTTCGCCGACTGGCCTTGTTCCTTGCCGCGAACGATGCCCTGAATGGTCAAATAGGTTTCCGTCGGGTTCGTGTTGGCGATGACCGTGATGCGCTTCGATTGGTTGCCGGGCTTGCCCGCCGTGTCGAAATCGACCTTGACCTCGCCCGAGGCACCCGGCGCGATGGGGTCTTTTGGCCATGTCGGGACGGTGCAACCGCACGAGCCGCGCGCGTTGGAAATGATGAGCGGCTCGGTCCCCGTGTTCTTGAACTTGAAAACATGGACGACATGAGCACCCTCGCTCGCCATCCCAAAATCGAAGGATTCCTCCTCAAATTTGATGGTCGTCGCGGGCGAGGCAGGGGCTTGCGGGACGGGATCGGGCTTGGCCTCGCCTAGACTTGGCTGCCCGGTCGGGGCCGTTATTTTTTCGATCACGGGGGTGGCGAGGCTGGCTTCTTGGCGGATGCGGTCGCCTTCCGAGGTGTTCAAATGGCCACCTTTCACCAAAAAGGCGACGATGCCAAAACCGGCGAGAAAGAGGCCGCCGAGGAGCAATTTCTGATTCTTTTGCATGATGGATGTTTTAAATGTTGAGCAAAGTTTGTTTTCTGCGATTTGCTGGGTCAAAAGTAGTTTCGGCCAGAAAATCCGCGCCCGTTTTGCGAATGTTTAACGACACGGGGCCGCTCCTTATTTGTTTGGGGCCGAATTGAAAAGGACCGTGAAAATGAGCGCCATCCGCATTTCCTTGCCGATCCCCTCGGCCAGTTCGTCCTCGATGGCCCAGTCGCGGAGGTCGCCCCGATAGAGGGTGTACATATAAAAACGTCCGGCATTTTCGTCCGTCACGAGCCATTCCTCCGGCGAAGTGAACCGCGATTTGAGCATCAACGTCTCGCTGTCGCTCGAAATTTTCCATTCCGAAAAATCGCCAGTCCAGCGGGTTCGCATCGTGATGATTTCGCCATTGGCTCGAAGCTCCCAATTATCGGGCGCGTTGTCCCATTTTTGCCGAACCGTCCCGCGCCAGTCGTCGCACTCGATGTCCCATTCCGTCCAGACATCGCGTGCGGGCCAACGGAGCTTCAAGCGGCCAACTTCCTCGGGCTGTGGCTCGTCGTCGGCCGCGGCATCGGGC
>JANOQP010000281.1:0-6245 GCA_031414895.1 Saprospirales bacterium | reverse complement strand
CTGATTTCAGCTTTAAATTCGGCTTTTTCGAGTTTCCCTTCTTCCTTTTCTGCTTCAAGGTGACGGATAAGGCTTTTGTGCGGGGCGACCACTTCGTTTATCATCGTCAAGATTTCGTCCATGTTGTTCATATGGACGTGCTGCCCGGCATTGCCGCCGCTCTGGTCGTGGATGTTCAAAATGGTCTTCTCATCGAGTTTTTCAAACAACTCCTCTGTGACGGACAACTTCTCAATGATGTCTTTTTTCATTTCTTCCGTAAGTTTTATTTTCCCAGCTTCGATATCGCTGTAGGTACTCTGTGATTTTCCCAACATGGTGGCAAAGGATGCTTAGTCGATGTTTTTCAATCTTCTGATGAGTCGGATTTTTTCAAGGTCGGTCATTTGAAAGTGGTTTTACCGATATTTTATCGGGGTTTTCAGATAATTTATCGCGGTTTGGTTGTGCAAAGGTAGAAATTTTCCTAAATAAATTTGCCCATCGTTTCGACGCAATCATTTTCTGGCCGGGCGATTTTCAAAAACCTTTCACCTCCTAAAAAATTTGACCATGGAAAAATCTCTCTCCACAACCGCGAACCTGTTTTCCTCGAATCTCAAGACTGGGCTTGTCGGGTTGTTTTTTTGCTTGATGATTGGGGCTTGGTATTCTTGTAAAAAGGATAGTCCTTTGAAGAGCGGTTCAACGCTCACCATTTCCAAAGCCAAGGAAATATTTATTAGCTCGGGAATTGAGGAAGCAAAAGTCCACAGCCGTGATGAGACAGAAGAATGCGGAGATGGCAACATCCATATTACATTGGATTGGGGCAATGCTGTTGAATATGAGAATGGCCCATATAATTTGAGTTTGGTCGAGGTTCCTGTTCTCAACAGCAATTTGTCAACGACCAAAATCTTTACTGGCGGGGTCGAAAACGGGTCAGCACCTTTTGAAGAAGGAGCCTCAACGACCAATATTCTGTTTTCGCAGGACTCAAATGGCTTGATAAATGTGACCATCCTGAAAATCAGCGGCACACCAGCCTATTCGGTCAACAACAATATCAAAACCAATGCATTCAAAAATATGGATGGGGATTTTGAAGGGCGGGTGGGATATTACAATTTGAGCGATTCGCTGTTGGAAAGCTATTTGGTGAGCAATGGAAATGTGTTTGAATCGGTAGGCCCATCGGATACAGGCCATTTAGTCAGCGCAGCGGATAGGTGGGCGTTTTGTGTAGAATCAATTAAATATGTAAATTGTACCGGCGATAATCACACGTGGGCCCAACGATTTATTTGCAAATGTGGCAGTATCGAGGCACCATTTTGTACGCCACCCCAAAAGATAACAACCTTGGTGGAATGCGGTGGCCCAATCTTCCTTCCCCCAAGTTTTTACCCACAAATCCCCGATTGGGTGAATCCTTGGTTGCCGCCACCGCCTACAAATACAGGACAAGTTGGGGGAGGAAGTGGTGGAAACAATTCAAACCCACCTGTTGGGAGCTTTGGCTATTATGTGAAAAAATACAAAGAGACCCACAACAATGAGGATTTGTGGAATGACCCAGAAAAAAAGAAAATAGCTTGGGCCTGTTTTGAAGATTTAGTAGAAAACTCAACGGAAGTGCTTACTCCAGCAGAATTTCAGGCTGAATTCAATACATGCGTGGAAGAACAAAAAGGCTGCAACTGCCTTTCTATATATGAAAGGCTGAATATTGGCACTCACAGTCCATATCCACTCCTGAATTTAGATTATACTATAAAAGGTGTTGTGGAAAATAAAAACTGCAAAACAGGCACGTCGACTGGTCGTTGCGAAGTTCATGCCCCGTCTATTGGGCTTCCAATTGGCTACTCATATACTATTACAGAAAACGTTGCAAGTCTAATTGACCCAGCTCCAAAATTAGGCCCAAAATGCGTTTGGAAAGTATGGTACAAACATCGTATCGTGGTTCAATATTTTTACAATATTGGTTTAGCTGACGAAATCGCTTTCGGACCATATGAAACCGAAGTAGACCGATATTGGATTATTGACTAATTGAGCAAGGCTTTGGTTTCCTCACTAATTAATTGCAAATCCTCAGTTGAGCTAAAATCCTGAAACACCGAATTCTCAATAATTTAAACCTAATATTTTATAGGAATGAAATACATTTTTCTTTATCTGGGCATCGCTATTGCGATATTTATAGCTTGCAACAGCAAAGAGCCACAAACCGGTCACCCAAAATTTGTTCAACATTTTACCTGGGAACAAGTCCAAGCAATTGCCAAGGAATATGGGATTGCGGATTCTGTAACCTTAAAAAATTCAAATGGTTTGATGTATCACCCTGATACACAGAGCATACATGCTTTCATGAAACAGCGTGCATTAGGAATTGCAAAAGGCGCTTCTGGAAAAAGGTTCAGGCAGCGCAGTAGAGAAATTCAGTCCCTTGACGAATATTGGGCCTTGATTGATTCCCTTCCGTATGAGAAGAGAGTGCATGGGACTGAAGCTGAATGTCAAGCCAAAAAGAAGGATTGGAGTAGTCCAAAGTGGAATGTTTATATTCATACAGTAGACTACCCTTATTTATTACCTGTTCTAAAATCTGAAGATAATGGGAAGCAGGGTTCAGACTTTCGCTTGTTGTTAAAGCATAAGTCGTAGATTTATAAAACAAATGACAATTTTTGTTTAACTAAACTGGTGAAGTTTTGTCGCACAGGATGTTCCAAAAGCGTATAGTTTCGAGTTGAAAAAAATGTCCATCCTGGTTTCTGGTCGGGCATTTTTTGGGCATTGGCCAATAGAAAACCCATCTATTTCAAAAGGTGATTTTTCGGTTCAATTGTTCTTTACGCCCATAATTGCTTCCAAACCCCGGATTTTTCCCCTTAAATCCCTGATTTCAGCTTTAAATTCGGCTTTTTCGAGTTTCCCTTCTTCCTTTTCCGCTTCAAGGTGACGGATAAGGCTTTTGTGCGGGGTGACCACTTCGTTTATCATCGTCAAGATTTCGTCCATGTTGTTTGCCTTTTTTGTCTAAAACTGTCAAAGGAAATTGCGGCTTGAAGGTCAATTTTGGGATGCGCCCTTTGCAACCCATCTTTACTTCAAAACATATAAACCGTCTGAAAATTCAGAAAATAGCTCGCCAACGGTTTTTGCGAGGCCAATGGGCCGGTGTGCTTTTCGGGGTTGAACAGATAATTGATCGAGCGGCAATAGCGCACCGTGAAACCGATATGCCGGTTCAAAAAAAACGATGCCCCCGCCATGTAGCCAATATCGTTTTTGTTGGCCGCGTCGAGCCGCGAGTCCAAAAAAGGGTCTTGGTCGTATTCCGATTTATAGCCCAACAATCGGCCATAATAAAGGCCCAAGTTCACGCTCACCTTATAATAGGAATCGCCGCCGTCCGCAATCAGCCAGTCGTTGTAATGCCATTGCACGGGGATGTCGATATAATTTGTCAAGACCTTGAAGCCAAGCACACCGATCTTCGGCTCCGACGGTTGCCGCGATCCGCGCTGCGTGAAGAGCATTTCGAGGCTCAATTGCTGCTTTTCATTGATGTTGATGGCCACGCGGCCCCCGCCTTGCAGGCCCGGCTTGTGGAAACCATAGGCCTCGTCGCCATCGAGCTGGGCGGCCGTGAAGCCCGCGATGATGCCCGCATGGAACGTCCGCTGCGCGGCTATTTTTTGGTTGAAAAACAAAAACGCGGCGAGCGCGAACGGGACGATTTTTATAAACATGGTGGAATTTTTTTTAGAAAATGAAATGCTGGCCGTTTTTTTTCCTGCAAATTTTGGATAAAATATGCCGCAAAATTCCCGCACCAGACCGATTGTTTCAAAAAGAAATGCGCCAGCGGCTGTCCAAAAACGTTGAACGGCCATGTTGATCGAGCGGAACCGAAAAATTTGCCACAAAAAAAGCCGCCGACCCGGTTTTCCCAGATCGGCGGCCTTTTTCAAAAACCGTTTTTTGTGATCGATCACATTTTCGCGACGAGCGTGAAGTTGATGTCGAAATCGTCGTAGATCGTCTTGTCGCCGAGGCCGTCGAAGAACGAGCCGGAGCCATATTGGACATCAAATTCCGAGCGATCGATCACGATCTTGCCCGTTGCGGTGGCCGATTTATCGGCCTGCACGAGGTTCGCGTTGAACTTCACCTCTTTCGTCGTGGTCTTGATCGTGAGGTCGCCGACGACCTTGTAGTTGCCTTTCGAGTCGGTGGCGATGGCTTTTGTGATGACAAATTTTGCCGTCGGGTGTGCTGCCGTGTTGAAAAAATCGGGCGATTTGAGGTGGCCCATCAATTTGTCGGCATATTCTCCCTGCATGTCGGTGCAGGCCATCGAGCTCATGTCGATGTCGAACGAGCCGCCCTTCAGCACGCCGTGGTCAACTTGGAGGGTGCCGTTTTTGAGGCCGACGGTGCCAGTGTGCTCGCCGGTCACTTTGTAGCCCTTCCAGGTGAGCTTGCTGGCCGAGGCATCGGCGGTGAAATTATCGACGTGCGCCGTGCGGAAAGCGAGGGTGGCCATCGCGGCTATGGCGATCAAAAGGAACGAGGTTTTTTTCATGATGAAAAATTTGAAAAATTGAGTGAAGGTGAAAAGTGATGGGCCAACTGATTGGTTTTCAACCAGTTAGGCTTGTTTTATCAATTGTATATTGAGCGCGAGCTTGACCTCGTTGCTGACGACGATGCCGCCCGCCTCGGTCACGGAGTCCCAAGATAGGCCATAATCCTTGCGAAGGACCGATCCCGAGATCTCGAAACCGATCTTTTGCTGGCCCCACGGGTCGGTTGCGCTGCCGAGGTATTCAGCCGAAAACTCGACCGGTTTGGTCACGTCGCGGATGGTCAGTTCGCCCGAAAGACGGTAATGGTCGGCGTTCACGCGGCGCAAAGTTCCTTTTTTGAACGAAAGTTTTGGGTAGGTATCCGAGGCAAAAAATTCCTCACTGCGGAGGTGGCCGTCGCGCTGTTCGTTGTTCGTGGTGATGCTCGCGGTGTCGGCCTCGAAGTCGATCTTCGCATCTGTGAAATCGTCCTCGCTGCTTTCCATCGTGCCGCCGAACACGGTGAATGTGCCGCCGACGTTCGAGATCATCATGTGCTTGATGCGGAAATTGATCTCCGAGTGGCTGCTGTCAATTTTATAGGTTGCCATTTTTTCTTTTATTTGGTTCAAAAACGGTGTAAAAATGGCCGTTCGCCGCGACTCTAAACATTGACCTGTGTCAAGAAAATACCGCGCCCGTGTTATCCCTTTGTAAATCCGTCCGCCCTTTTTTGCAACAAAACCGCCCGAAAAACCTTTTATCCAAAAATCCGCAAACCGGAAACACACCACAAACATGAAGATCGGCATCGTTTGCTACCCTACTTACGGCGGTTCGGGCGTCGTGGCCACCGAGCTCGGCATGGGCCTCGCCCGTCGCGGTCACGAGATCCATTTCATCACCTATCGCCGCCCCGTCCGGCTGATGCACTTCGATGCCAACGTCTTTTTTCACGAGGTTGATTCGGACGATTACCCGCTTTTTGAGTACCCGCCCTACGACACCGCGCTCGCCTCAAAGATCGTCGATGTCGTGAAATACCAAAACCTGGACATCCTGCACGTCCATTACGCGATCCCGCACGCGGCGGTCGCCTACATGGCCAAAAAGATCCTCCTGTCGCAGGGCCGCTACCTGCCCGTCGTGACCACTTTGCACGGCACGGACATCACTTTGGTGGGAAATAACGGTGCTTTTGCCCCCGTCGTCGAGTTTTCGATCAACAAATCGGACGGCGTGACCGCTGTTTCGGAAAGCCTGAAACGGGAGACGAACGCGCTTTTCAAGATCGAAAACGAGATCCGGGTAATCTATAATTTCATCGATTTCGACCGGTTCCGGAAGACAAATAAGGAGCATTTCAAAAAAGCCATCGCCCCCGACGGCGAAAAAATACTGGTGCACACCTCCAATTTCCGGAAGGTAAAACGCGTCGAGGATGCCGTCCGCATTTTCCAAATTGTCCAAAAAAAGGTCCCGTCGAAGCTCCTCATGGTCGGCGACGGCCCGGAAAGGCACGGTGCGGAACAGCTTTGCCGCGAGCTGGGCATCTGCGACGACGTGCGTTTTTTGGGGAAACAAGATGCCATCGAGGAACTTTTGGCCGTCGGCGACCTATTTTTGATGCCCTCCGAAAGCGAGAGTTTTGGCCTCGCCGCGCTCGAGGCGATGGCC
>JANOQP010000280.1:0-7401 GCA_031414895.1 Saprospirales bacterium | reverse complement strand
TCTCGATCAACGGCAACCCGGACGCTGTTTGGTACGTCGGCATCAACCAAAACGACGACAACATGGGCGAGAGCATTGACGGTTCGTGCTTCTTTTTCATTGACGACGACGCGACGGGCGACGCAACCGGCCCGTATGTTTTGACCGTGACCTCGCCCTATTTTGACTGTTCGCAATTTGCGACCGTCGCGCTCACGATGGACGTGCACTACCGCGATTGGCAGGATGCGGCGGAGACTTTCAAGATTTTTTTGGAGGACGAAAATGGAAAATATCTGTTGGCCAATTATGACAATGACCATCAGACTGGCGACAATATTTATGACATCGAAAAATTAAAGCGCGACCTCGCTTTTATCTCAAAAAGCAACCAAGCGCGGCTCGTGGTTGAATATGACGACGCGGGCGGCTTCAATTGGTGGGCCGGTTTTGACAACGTGCGGGTCGTCGGCGAGGGCAGCGGGACGAACGTAATCTTGGAAAATTTCAACAATTGCGCCCTGCCCGCTGGCTGGGAAACGTCCATCGAAACGGGGGATGCGGGCTGGGAATTCAAGGTTTGCGACAACCCGAAAGCCTATCCGACGAGCATGGACGGCACCTGTTTTGCCCTTTTTGACGACGATATTTTGGGACCGGACGCGCCTTTCAGCAACGCGACGCTCAAAACCCCGTGGTTCGACGGGACAGATTTTGCCAATTATTTTCTCGAATTTGACCTTTTGCACCGCTATTACAGCGAAATTATCACCGCTTTTGTCGAAAACGGGGCGGGCGAACGGTTTGAGATCGCCTCGGCGGCCTATACGGTCGGCGGCGAGCAATTTGACCAATATGCCCACGTCAAATTGGATATTTCCGCTTTCCGAAGCCAGCAAATGCGGATCATTTTTGACTATTCCGACGGCCAGGATTGGGGCTGGTGGACCGGCATCGACAACGTGAAAATCTGGGGCAGCGGTCAGGGCCATGACCTTTGTGAGAAGGCCCTCGAAATCAACCTCGGCGGCCCCTGCCTCGGCGACGACAACCGGACTGCGGTTTTTTCGGGGCCTGCGCCCGCGTGCTCGGGCAAGGCGGTCGGCAGCCAATGGTTCCGGTTTGTCGCGCCCGTTTCGGGTGTCGTGAAAATTGCGACGCGGGCAGATTTCAACGAGGTCGTCAATGTTTTTGAGGGCGATTGCGCAGTGCTCAACCCGGTCGTTTGCAACAACCGCGACGAGCACGGTTTCACGGGCGAGGCGACGTATCTTGTTGTAAATCAATCGTTTGTGTATTTTATCCGCGTCAGCGGGCAGGATGAAAACTTCGGAATTCCGCGCGGCGCGTTCTGCATTTCGGTTGAGCAAGTAGCGGGGTTCCCGCAAAAACCGGGCAACGATATTTGTGAAAATGCCCAAATCCTGACCCTCGACGGCACTTGCACGGCTGGCAACAATTTCAACGCCGCGACCGATGGCCCCGCGCCGGTGCGCAACGAACTGGCCCGCGCCGATATTTGGTACAAATTCACGACCGGGGCAAACCCGCCAACCGCGATTTCCTTTGAGACAAATGCCGATTTTTCGGACGTGATTGCCGTCTTTTCTGGCGGCTGTGCGGCACTCGAGGAAGTGGCCTCGAACGAATTTGGCGGCAAGCTCAAAATTGAATTCCCATCGCCGGACACCGATTATTGGCTACAGGTTTCGGGCAATTTTGCAACCGTTGAAGGCAAGGTTTGCGCAGCGGTCAAAAATGCCGGAAGCCAGCCGCCAGCGAACGATAACTGCCTGAACGCCAATGTTTTACAACTGAATTCGACCTGTGCGGCTGCCTCAAATTTGGGTGCGGATTTCAGCGGGGTTGCCCCAAATTGCGCTTTTTTGCCGACGGCAGATGTCTGGTTCAAGTTCACCGCCCCCCTTTCCGGTACGGTTAAAATCACGACTGGGGCGGATTTTGAGCACGTTGCTGCCGTCTGGTCGGGTGCGGATTGCAACAGTTTGGAACAAGTTTTTTGCGCCAAAAACCCGCTCCGTTGCAATGGGTATTTTGAGGTCGCACAGCTCACGGCAGGGGTCGTTTATTTCCTCCAAATCGCCAGTTTTTCGGGCAGCACAGGGCAGGCGCAGGGGCAGTTTTGCCTAAAAATATTGGACGGCAACACCCCCGAAGATTACCACCCAATGGCCCTTTTGGTGGAGGAAAAATGCTCGGCCCAAAATATGGCCCGACTCAAAATAACGACCTCCGGCGGGATGCAACCCATTGATTATCAGGGAAATACGCCCGGTCAGGTTTTGCCTTCGGGCGATGATTGGCTCGTCGTTGCGACCGATGCGGTTGGCTGTGTGCAGACTTTGAGCGGCACGGTGGACAGTTGCGCGGGGGCGGATTGCACACTTTCCATCAGCCTTTCGAGCGTGGACACAAAATGCGCGATGGGCGCGGACGGCAGCGCGACAGCGACGGTTTTGGGCGGCGAAGGCAACTTGACCTATCTTTGGTCATATCAAAATTTGACCACACAAACAATCAGTAATTTGCCCGCAGGGCAATACACCGTTTCGGCAAATGACCAATTGGGTTGTTTGGCGATTGCGACCGTTCAGGTGGGTGAACCGCCCGTTTTGGCCGTGAATTTTGAAAGCTCGACCCCGGCGACGGTCGGCACGGCCAACGGTTCGCTCGATATTTCGCCTTCGGGCGGGGTTTCGCCCCATCAATTTTTATGGACAAACGGCCCCGCGACCGCCTCGACCGAGGATTTGGCGAACGTCATCGGCGGCGCGTGGTCGCTTGTTTTGACGGATGCGAACGGTTGTTCGGCGACCTTCAATTATTCCATCCAAGAAGTGACGGCGACGGGCGAACCGACGGCGGGGATTTTGGTCGGCATCGCCCCCAACCCGACATCCGGACGGGCAGCATTGAGCATCCAAGTGCCTGAAAATCAATGGGTTGCGCACGAAATCAGCGATGTTTCGGGTCGGGTGGTTTTGCGCAGCGAACAAGCATTTGCCGCCAAAAAAACATGGGAAATTGACCTTTCCGGTGTCCCGACGGGTGTTTATTCGATAAAAATGATGGTCGGGGAGCGGGTCGAGGTGCGGCGGTTGGTGGTGGTGAGGTGAATTGGGGCAAGACAGTATACTTCCCAAAAGCCTATATTTCAATATGGTGAACACCGGATTGGAACCGCCCGTTCAAGACGTGATTGATTTTTGGAAAAAAATCTTTCAAAACAAAAGCTTCGTTGGAGGTGCTGTCAATAACCAAGATGGCAATTTTCACGTCTGTCAAATTTTGTTGATATTCCAAATTTTTGTCGTTTGTAATCAACACATCGAACCCGTTTTCTGTCAATAACCGAAGCAATTTCCCGTTTTTGACACCATCCCATCCAAGATATTTTACAGTAAATGCCTCGTGCGGGGCATCGACCAAGAACCGCAGTCGGATCGGCAAATTTTCATCCAGCAAAACCTTCATGCTGCGACCATTTTGGCTTTTTCAAGTACTTCTGTTTGCGCCAATGCGATGACTGCAACAGCAAGTTCCCGTCGCACGGTTGGAAAATCCTCCAAGAACGTTTCCAGCGTTTCCCCGCTTTTCAAATACTCAAAAAGTGCCTTGACTGGGACGCGAGAGCCCATGAATACGGGCATCCCGCTATGGATTTCAGGGTCAATATTGATAATTTGCTCGACCATTGGGTTGAAATTTTTTTCAAAAATACGCCTTTTGAGCAATTCGTCACAAAATCACGCCATCATCGGCTCCCCATACAGTTCCGCCTTCAATTTCTTGATTTTCGCCGAGTGCAGGTACTCGCCATATTCCATGTTTTGGTCGATGAGGCCGTTCGGCGTGATCTCGATGATGCGGTTGGCGACCGAGTCGAGGATATGGTAATCGTGCGACGTGAAGATCATGTTGCCCGTGAAATCCTTCATGCCGTTGTTGAGGGCGGTGATGGATTCGAGGTCGAGGTGGTTGGTCGGTTCGTCGAGGATGAGGAAATTGGGGTTGGCCAGCATGATTTTCGACATCATGCAGCGCACTTTTTCGCCGCCCGAAAGCACGGCGGACTGTTTGAAAACCTCCTCGCCGCTGAAAAGCATCCGGCCCAAAAAGCCACGGATGAACGATTCATCTTTATCTTTTGAATATTGGCGCAGCCAATCGATGAGCGTCAAATCGTGGTCGCCACGGAAAAACGCGCTGTTGTCGTTGGGCAAATATTGCGGCAAAATGGTTTGTCCGAACTGGTAACTGCCCTCAAAATCGTCGTCCTCGCCCGCCAAAATATTGAAGAGCGAGGTCACGGCGAGTGCATTGCGGCTCAAAACGGCGATTTTTTCGCCGCGGTTGAAGCGCAAATGGAGGTTCTCAAAAAGGTGCTCGCCGGTCGCGGCACTCCGTTTCGAGACACCAACGATGTCCAAAATCACATCGCCCGGGTCGCGCTCGGGGCGGAATGAAATGTAGGGATATTTGCGGCTCGACACCCGAAATTCCTCCAAATTGAGCTTTTCGAGCGCCTTTTTGCGGCTCGTAGCCTGTTTTGATTTCGAGGCATTGGCCGAAAAGCGGGCGATAAAATCGAGCATTTCCTGCCGTTTTGCCTCCACTTTTTTGTTCTTGTCGGCCATTTGGCGCGACATCAATTGGCTGGTCTCGTACCAAAAAGTATAGTTGCCGGTGAACATCCGGATCTTCCCGAAATCGACATCGACGACATTCGTGCAGACCATGTCCAAAAAGTGGCGGTCGTGCGAGACGACGATGACGATGTTCTCGTAATCGGCCAAAAAATTGCAGAGCCAATCGGTCGTTTCCGCGTCGAGGTCGTTCGTCGGTTCGTCCATCAGGAGGATATCGGGCGAACCGAACAGGGCCTGGGCGAGCAAAACCTTCACCTTTTCGGTGCTGTCGAGGTCGCCCACCATCAGGTCGTGCTGCGATTCCTTCACGCCGAGGTTGCTCAAAAGCTCGGCGGCATCGCTCTCGACCATCCAACCGTTCATTTCGCCGAACTCGCTTTCGAGTTCCGCCGCGCGCATCGAGTCGGCCTCGGAGGCGTTCGGGTCGTCATAAATGGCGTTTTTTTCGGTCATGATGTCATAGAGCTTTTTGTGGCCCATGATGACGGTGTCCAAAACGCGGAACTGGTCAAAAGCAAAATGGTTTTGGCTCAAAACGGCCATCCGCTCGCCGGGCGTGATCTCGACCGAGCCGCGCGTGCTCTCGATTTCGCCCGACAAAATTTTGAGGAAGGTGGACTTGCCGGCCCCGTTCGCGCCGATGACGCCGTAACAATTGCCTTTCGTGAACTTCATGTTCACGTCATCGAAAAGGACGCGTTTGCCGAATTGGAGGGCCAGGTTGCTGACTGTGAGCATCTTTATTTATGTGCTTTTTTTTGAAAATGGGTGCGAAGGTAGCTTTTTTTGGCAAAAAAAATAAGGTGCGCCCCACGCTAATTTGGCCACACAAACCATTCATCCAAACCTTTTTCGGCGATATGCGCCCAATTGATAACCACACCACTCCCGAAGGCCGGGGCCAAATCCGCCGGGTCGGGTTCATATTTTTTATAAAATAGCTTTTGTTTTTTGCGTTTGAATTTGAGTTTCCGTTGGGCCTCTCCCTTTTTTACATTTGCCCCAAAAAAATGCAGACGACAAACGCCCCCGCCCCGCTTGATTGGTTTTTGCTCCTTTTGTGCGGCCTGATGTGGGGCTGCTCCTTTTATTTCATCAAGGAAATGACGGCGGTTTATACGCCTTTGCAGGCCACTTTTTTGCGGATGACGATGGCCGCCGTGATCTATTTGCCGTTCGGCATCTATTTTTTCAAAAAAACGGACTGGTCAAAATGGAAGGCACTTTGCGTCGTCGCAATCTGCGGGAGCGGCCTGCCCAATTATTTTTTCGCGCTCGGCGAAAAGACCGTTTCGTCGGGCATTGCCGGGGTCTTGAACTCGATGGTGCCGCTTTTCACGCTCGGATTGGGGGCTTTGATTTTTCGCACGAGGCCCGGCGCGTCAAAGATTTGGGGCATCTTGATCGGCCTTTCCGGCGCGGTCTATCTCCTCCTTTTTGCCAAAAACGGCGCGGAATCGCACGTTGATACCTTTGGTGCGCTGCTCTGCCTTGCCGGGGCGTTCATGTACGCGATCAATGCCAACACCATCGGGGCGCACCTAAAAGGCATGAACCCGATCGCCGTCGGCTCGTCCTCTTTTATGATGACGGGGCCTTTTTACATGCTCGGTGCATGGAAAACGGGGGCTTTTGCCGTCGCACTGCGGCCCGAAAACTGGCTCGCCACCTCGTATGTCACCTATCTCGCGGTGATCGGGACGGTCGTCGCGTCGGTCGTTTATGTGCTTTTGGTGCAGCGGACGTCGGCCATTTTTGCGACCTCGGTGGCCTATTTGTTCCCTATTTTTTCGCTGGTCATCGGTTTTTGGGTGGGCGAAACGGTCGATTTTACCCATCTGGTCGGGGCGGGGGTCATTTTATTTGGGCTTTATCTTTCACGGAAATAGGACGGCGGACTGCGGACGGCGGACGGCGTGCTGTCAGTCATTCCCTCGCCAATCCGCGGATGGCCCGGCCCGTGCCGATTTTATCCAATTTTTCGTACAAACTCGTGGCCTCTCGGATCTCGCGAAGGGCATAAAAAAGCAGGCCGCAGCCAAACATCGCCAGCACGAAAACGCCGAAAAGGATGATGAGCGAACAGACCGTTTGGAGCTGCATCGTCCAGATTTCGGTCTCGGCGGGCGGAATGGAAAGGTTCCAGAAAAACAGTTCGAAAATTTGCCGGAAAATGATTGAACTCACGAAGAGATAGCTCATCAGCCCGACCAATATCCACATCAAATTGAGGAGCGCGCCTTTCCAAAAATCTGCAGAAATGAGGCTTGTAGCGCGTGAAAATCCGGACAACGGGTTCGTTTTTTCAATAACCGACACAGCGACGGTCAACCCGCAGATGAAAAAGACGGGCAGCAAAACAACCCGCGCACCGATTACCAAAAAATTGCCCAAAAGCCAAGCGACGGGAAGCATCACGGCGGCGGTCGAGCCAAATCGGAGCAGGAAATTATTGATTTTATCGCCCTCGTCTTCTGCTTGCCTGATTTCTGGTTTTTCCTCTTTTATAAAATGAAAGGCAATCAATGCCAAAAATGTCAAAATTAAACCTTGAAAAATCCATAAATAGGGGATGTTTTCATTGGCGAAAAATTGTGACGTATCTGCCCAGGCGCCGAGTTTGTAATCCATAAATTGGAACATTTCCGCCCGGTCGCCCTCAAACATAAGATACATAAAAAGCCAGCTCAAAACCGCTGAAACCACGATGGTTTTTGACAAAAAGGCCGCGTTTTTTTTCATCAAAACAAAG
>JANOQP010000279.1:0-4307 GCA_031414895.1 Saprospirales bacterium | reverse complement strand
TTCAGTTTTTTTATACAAAACAGTGATTTTTCGATGATTGAGGAGGTGACTTGAAGTCACCTCCTCAATTGCCAACCGTTAAAAATTCTTCAAACCGTCTGTTATTGCCCACGCCCGCGCCGCCAAATTTCACCGAGGGCGATATAATTTTACGCCATGCGAAACTCAACCATCCGCCGCGTCATCCTTTTGGGGGCGTTCGCCATTTTAAGCATTTTAGCCGTCCAAACTTATTGGATCTTGCGCCAGCTCGACCTTTCCGAAAACCAGTTCCGGGACAAAGTGACCATCGCGATGCTCGAAACGGCCAAATCGGTCGCCAAATCGAGCGGGGCGCAACTGCCGAACTCGGATTTTATTCGGCAGGCCGCCTCCAATTATTACCTCGTCAACATCGACAACCCGTTCAAGCCGGAGGACCTCGAATTTTACCTCCAAAAAAACCTCGAAGCGGCCGGCGTGAAAGAGGATTTTGAGTACGGCGTCTTCGATTGCACGTCCAATAAAATGGTCTTCGGGAAGCTCATTGATTATTCCGACGACAAAAAATCGACCCCGCTCGCCGAGCCGCTCGCCGCGCACAACGAATCGGGCTACCTCTATTATTTCGGCGTCCGATTCCCCAACCGCCGGGCGGCAATGATCAATGACATGGGCTTGCTCATCTTTTTTTCGTGCCTGATGTTGCTGACGGTCGCGTTTTTCATCTATTCGATCTTCATCATTTTGCGGCAAAAACAGCTCTCGGAACTCCAAAAGGATTTCATCAACAACATGACGCACGAGTTCAAAACACCGATTGCCACCATCAATGTCTCGACCGATGTTCTGTCAAGAAGCGATGTCGTCCGGGCGGACGTGCGGCTTTCGAGGTATTCGCAGATTATCAAGGAACAGACGCAGCGGCTCAACAACCAGGTCGAAAAGGTGCTTCAAATTGCCCATATTGAGCGCGACGATTTCGGTTTGCACATCGAAACGGTCGATTTTCACGAGCTTGTTCAGCAGATCTTGCCGAGCATCGAACTGAAAATTGACGAACGAAAGGGCATTTTCCTATGCCATCTCAACGCCGAAAAATCGTTGGTGCAAGCCGACAAACTGCACCTGACCAATATCCTCCACAACCTTGTGGACAATGCCGTGAAATATTGCAAGGGCCAGCCGGAGATTATTTTTCATACAAAAAATGAGGCCGGACAATTGGTTTTTTCGATAAAAGACAATGGGATCGGCATCCCAAAGGATGATCAGGCGCGGGTTTTCGACAAATTTTACCGCGTCCCGACGGGCAATGTCCACAACGTGAAGGGCTTCGGACTCGGCCTTTTTTATGTGAAGAACATCTGTAAGGAACACGACTGGAATATCAGCCTCGAATCGGAACCGGGGCGCGGGACGACCTTTTTCATCAGGATGAAACGCTCGCCCACTGGTTCGCAAGTGGTTGAAAATCAAATGTTTGTGCGGGAAATGGAGCGTTGATCCTTTCGATTTATGGCTTTCGCAAATGAAGCTTTGTCGCTCTGAAAGGATTCGGCGAAGTGGTAAAAGGGCAGTTTATTGAAGTACCTTCGCGCACATTTTTTCAAAAAGCAATGCCGCTTTTTTCATTTTGATTTGATTCATGAATTACCTGACGCTCGAAAACGTCTCGAAAAGTTACGGCGAAAAGACCCTTTTCAAGAACATCACCCTCCATATCGACCGGGGCCAAAAAATTGGCCTGATCGCCAAGAACGGCAGCGGGAAAAGCACCCTGATGCGCGTCATCGCCGGCCTCGAGGGCGCTGAAGGAGAGCAATCGAAGATCATTTTGCGCCGCGACCTGCGCATCGGCTGGCTCGACCAAGAACCGAGTTTTCCACCAAATTTGGAGGTTTTGGAGGCCGTTTTGGAGGGCGACACGCCCGCCGTCTCGGCCATTAGGATGTACGAAAAAGCGCTCCTCCATCCCGAAAATACCGCCGAGCTGCAAACTGCGATGGAGGCGATGGACGATATGAAAGCATGGGACTTTGAATCGAAGGTGAAGGAAATTTTGTCAAGGTTCAAATTGGACAAATTTGACCAAAAAGTGGGGACGCTCTCCGGTGGCCAAATTAAGCGCCTCGCCCTGGCAAAAATCATCCTCGAAGAGCCCGATTTTTTCGTCCTCGACGAACCGACCAACCACCTCGACATCGAGATGATCGAATGGCTCGAAGGCTACCTCGGGCAGCCCAACGTGACGCTTTTCATGGTGACGCACGACCGCTATTTTTTGGAGAACGTCTGCGATGCGATGATCGAACTCGACGGCGGGCAACTTTACCGCTATAAGGGCAATTATTCGGAATATTTGGAGAAAAAAGCCGTGCGCGAAGAGGTCCAATCGGCCACTTTCGAGCGGACCAACAAATGGCTCAAACGCGAGATTGAATGGGTGCGCCGTTCGCCCGAGGCCCGGACGACGAAATCGAAATCGAGGGTCGATAATTTTTACGAAATCGAGGACTCGAATGCCGGGAAGCGCCCGAAAAAGGACGAAATGCAGCTACAAATTAAGGAAAGTTATCTCGGCTCGAAGATCGTCGAACTGCACAATGTGTCCAAAAAGTACGGCGAAAAGCGGATTTTGGACAATTTTTCCTACAAATTCAAACGAAAAGAGCGCGTCGGCATCGTCGGGCCGAACGGGTCAGGCAAATCCACTTTCCTGCGGATCATGACGAAAGAGGAAGGTTCGGACACCGGCAAAACAGTCGTCGGCGACACCATTATTTTCGGGCATTACCGGCAGGAAGGGCTTTCGGAGCGGCAAATGTCGCTCCGTGCGCTCGAAGTGGTCCGCGAGATTGCGGACGTGATCCCGCTCGAAAAAGGGAAAACGATGACTGCCGAGGCTTTGCTTGAACGCTTCCTTTTTTCGCGCCCGCAGCAACAGGTTTTCGTGTCACAATTGAGCGGTGGCGAACGGCGACGGCTCTATCTCTGCACGGTCTTGATGAAAAACCCCAATTTTTTGATCCTCGATGAGCCGACGAACGACCTCGACGTGATTACGCTCAATATTTTGGAGGATTTTTTGGACGAGTACCCGGGCTGCCTCGTCGTCGTGACGCACGACCGTTTTTTGCTCGACCGGTTGGCCGACCATCTCTTTATTTTCGAGGGCGACGGGCAGATAAAAGATTACAACGGGACCTATTCCGAATATCGGGCGGCCAAAAAACTGGCTTCGCAAAACATAAAATCGCCCGCAAAAACAACTACCGCCGCCCCTGTGATCGGCCTCTCAAATGCCGAAAAAAACGAGATGAAAAAACTCGAAAACGAGATTGCGAAACTCGAATACCGGCGCGAGGCGATCTACAAAAAACTCGGCGAGGCGGAAATCTCGATGCCCGAAATGAACAAATTGACCCAAGAGGTCGGGCAGATCCAGCAAAATTTGGAGGATAGGGAAATGCGTTGGTTGCAGCTTGGCGAACGGGTTTGAAAATCCTTGTTTATTGAAAAACAAATTCCGCCCGCTTTCAAAAATAAATCGGATGAACTTGGAACTTCCCCCGGCTCGTCAGTTCCAAAGTTGGCGCGGGAATTTTCACGGTGTTGAAAACGGAAAGCACCGTCCGCAAAAAGCGGTTTTTCACTTTCAGCCGCGTCAAGTCCATGTCGAGTGACAGAAAAAATTGGCGTTCTCGCGGGTATTTTTTGGGGTCGATTTGAAAATTTGCGCCCGTTTTGTCCGTCCATTCATAGAGTGGTGCGCCGCGAAAAAGGTTGTTGGCACCGTGGCCGACAGCGATATTTAGCCAAGCGGGGAGTTTGTGGCCCTCCTTTTTGAATGAAAAACTCCGCAAGTTGAAGCTCGACCAAATGACGAGCGTGTTGTAGTTTTTCAAAAAAAGGTTGACGATGCCCGTTCCATAAAGGTCGTCGGCGCGTTTTTGCAAAGTCGTCGCAACTGGTTGATTTCCAACGGAATAGATGGGATAATTGTCATATTTTTCGGGCCATGCGCTCATTTTAATCACAATCCTTTGCTCGCGCCAAGCCAGTTCCTGTCCCAAAAAAAGTGCGCTGCCGAGCGTATTGCAGCCGATATCGCCCCACGAAAAACCGTATTCCGATGAATATCCGTCCAGCACCTCGAAACTGGCCTGAAAAAGCTGGCCGGCGGCGGCGCCGAGCCATGCCGATTTTTTTTGCGAAAGCCCCGTCCACCGAAAGGCCGTCGCAGCTAACCGCGCCTCGGTGAACGCGGAAAAAACATGGCCCGCTTTGTCCATCTGCATCCATTCGTGGCCGTCGTTGAAAAAGTG
>JANOQP010000278.1:0-2285 GCA_031414895.1 Saprospirales bacterium | reverse complement strand
TCTGTCGGCTATGCCGACAACTCCACGCTGGATTTTCGAAAGAAATCGCTGTTCTTGCTAAAAAATCGTGCAGGATTGTCGGCGCAGCCGACAGAATGAACGGCACGAGGCAAAAGCCTCGCGCCAGCGGGTTTTAGTCAGGGGATGACTTAAAGTCATCCCCTGACTTTGGCCCCTGACATGGCCGGATCAAAAAACCATCGGCACATCGATCAACAAAATCTCTGCCGCGTCCCCGATTTTCACCTCAAAACCATCGGATTCCGAAATCCCGACGGCATCGCGCGGCGAAAGTTCCTGTCCACCGACCGTGGCTTCGCCCGAAATCAGGAAGGCATAGACACCGTTGCCCGGCTTTTTTATCCCATAAAAAAACGACTCGCCCGCCTCGAACCTGCCGAGCGAAAACCAGGCATCTTGGTTGATGTCCATCGAGCCGTTTTGGCCACCGGGCGCGACGAGCAACTGCAATTTGTTGTGCCGGCCCTCGGGCAAAAACGTCTTTTGATCGTAGCGCGGCTCGATGTTTTGCACTTTTGGGAAGACCCAAATTTGGAGCAAACTGACCGCTTTATCGGCATTTTTGTTGTATTCCGAATGGTGAACACCGCGCCCGGCGGACATGGCCTGCACGTCGCCCTGCCGGATGACGCCGATATTGCCCATGCTGTCGCGGTGTTCGAGGTCGCCGGAAAGGGGGATCGTGACGATTTCCATGTTGTCGTGCGGGTGCATCCCGAAGCCGCCGCCGCCCGCGACGATGTCGTCGTTGAGGACTCGAAGCGCGCCAAAATGGATGCGCTCGGGGTCTTGCCAACTGGCAAAACTGAACGAATGGTGGGCATCGAGCCAGCCGTGGTTGGCGTGGCCGCGGGACTTGGAGGAATGGAAGATGGACCTCATATTTATATTGGTTGGCGGCTGACAATCATTGGCGGACAGCAATTGTCCACGGTTGGCCGTCTGCCATGAAACAGAAAATCCGCCCGGCCACATTCGGCCAAGCGGGTTCTCTGTCAAAGAAATCGGGTTTTGGGAAACCCTGAAAGGCCGCATTTTCAAAATGGAAACGCGCTTCGGATTAGAAAACGTAGTGATGGATTAAAGGTTTTAGAGAAGGAAGTTTTTCGGGATGGAGCGTGTTTTTCCCCCACAACAAAGGTGGTGAACGGCGCACGGAGTTGGGCCAACGGCTTTTGTCGGCTGGCTGACGGTCGGATTTATCGAAAAAAAGTGCAATTGAGACCCATTTTACAAAGTCGGCGGGTTGTAGTCGTCCTCATCAAAATAAACATTGACGTTCCGGGTGGAAGGCAGCTCTTTCAAGTCCTTGACGAGCTGGTTGGCGGCTGAAATATTGCGCAGCGTGAGGTGGTACATGGCCTCCATTTGGCCGCTCTCGCCGACGTTTTTGAGGCTGACAAGTTGTACGCGCCGGGCGTGCTGTCCCAGTTTTCGGGTAAAAATGGCATCGTCGAGGGTCGTCGAATCGTAGCTGATTTGCAACAAATGCTGCCTCCGTCGCGGCGCGGAAAAATGCGTGAACGTCAGCAAAATAATAATGACCGATGCTGCGAGCGTCCCGATGACCGCCACCCCGTTCAGCCCGACCCCGCAGGCCATCCCAACGGCGAGCGAGATGAAAATGAACACCAAATCGAGGGTGTCGCGCACGACCGTCCGGAACCGGATGATGCTCAACGCGCCGACCAGCCCGAAGGCCCGCGCCACATTGTTGCCGATGACGATCACGATGATCGAGGCGACGAGCGCGAGCAAAACCAGCGAGTTCACATAGGTGACCGAGTAGTTCGCGCCGCGATAGATGAGTCGATAAACGATGCTCAAAAGAAGCCCGCAAGCGAGTGCGAAAAGGCAGTTGCGCAGCACATCCTCCGTCGTGACCGGGAAAAGGTTTATTTGTTGAAGTTCGTCGAGCATCGTGGTTTCGGTACGTTGGTTGGGCGGGGCGGTTTGTTTTTATGGTTCAAATTCCGGCAAAAACCCGTCCTTTTACGAGCGGCTGAAACCGTTTGTCGGGGTTTATGTCCACTTGGCTGTCGATGCAGGTTGTGTATTTTGAGGCCGCCTCGCGGTAAAGTTTGAGGTCGTCCACAATGTTCCGCAGCCAAACGGGGCAATATTGGTTGAATTTTATCTCCAAAATAAAAAATTCGCCGATTGCCGGACTTGCGCCACTTTCGTCAAAAAGCTGCTCGACGGTCGGCCAGGCCACGGCCCGCAGGTTTTTGTCGAACGTGATCCGGGCATCGTTGGCGGCATCG
>JANOQP010000277.1:0-6343 GCA_031414895.1 Saprospirales bacterium | reverse complement strand
CCCAAAATGGCGTTGCCGCCGATGACCACGTTATAGGAGGTCGCAACCGGTTTCGGGTTGTCGAGCTTGATGATGAGGTTGTCGGCCTGGCCGAAGCAAAATTCCGACAGGTAATCGATGCCGCTCAAAAAAGCGACCTGCACCGACGGCGCACCGCCCTTTAT
Source organism: Saprospirales bacterium (assembly GCA_031414895.1). Taxonomy (GTDB): domain Bacteria; phylum Bacteroidota; class Bacteroidia; order Chitinophagales; family Saprospiraceae; genus JANOQP01. The sequence goes on along the minus strand of JANOQP010000277.1, from coordinate 6,179 downwards.
TTCAGAGATAAAAACACCCGAATCGTACGCAAAATCGCCCCGGTCGGCGACGGCAAATTTGAGGTGGTAGGTATTGCAGGGCGTGACCAGTTGCCGCGCTGTGATGCTCTTTTTCGCGCCGAGATAATCGGAGGTCACGCCGTCGTATTGGAGGCTCTGTCCGAGTTCGTTGTTGTGGAAATATTCCCAATTGTTTAAATAATTGATCGAGTTGATCTCCGCCGGGGCGTTCGTTCCGGGCAGGACGGCGATGTTCTTTTGGTTGTTCAAAGCGGGGTCGCCGACGATGCCGGGGCCGCTGACCAAAAAGGCGAAAATGTCGTTGAAGTTTGAGTTCACGAACTCCGAATATTCCTCCGAGCCAAAAATATATTCAAACGTGAGCTGGTCGGTCTTCACAAAAACATCGAGCTCGAGGATACAGGCATCTTGCGAGAGCGAGCCGTTGCCCGATTGTTGCGAAAGCACGTCAAGGTCGGCATCGCCGTCGCCGCCGTTGCTCATGCCGCCGCCAAATGGCCCCATCGGGGTGGTCGAAGAGCCCAAATCGTTCGGCCCGACGGCGCCATAAACAAAACCGGAGGAAAGGATCAGCCCCTTTTCGAGGCCGAGGTCGGTCTTGTCGGTCGCCAAAAAAGTGCCGTACGCCCCCGCCGGGCAGTTGATATCGGTGATCGTCACCTGTGTCGCGGCCTCGGCGACGAACGCCTCGATCTCGGCATTGGTGATGTTCGGGTCGGTTTCGATCTCCTCAAATTGTTCGCAGGCCCCGGCGGAACATTCCCATTGGCCGGAAAAACCCTCAAATTCGACCGAGCCATCGCTGACAAATTGGATGGTCATGCAACCGCTGGTCGCCTGGACCTTGTAATAGACCCCGCCGCCGCCGGTCAAGTCCGTGCCAAATCCCGGCCCGCCGGAAATATTGACGATCTGCGGGGAACTCGTGTTCGGGCCGTCAAAGAACGTGAGGCCGTCGGCGAATTCCATATTGTACCAATCGAGCGAAAAAACGATGCAGGCCGGGTTGTCGGTCGGGCAGATCGTGAACGTGTGGTCCTCGTTCGGCCCGTACGGGTTGTCGGGGCCGCCGGAGTCGGTGATTTTCCCTTTGCAGAGCGACGAACTGCCCTGCGTGATGTCCGTCACGGGCGGGATCTCGTCCACGCAGAGCGTAAAATTGCCCTCCGCAGCTGCGCCGCCGTAGTCAGAAATGCGGATAAAATAGTCGAGGCCGGGGGTCAAACCGACGATATCGAGCACCGTTTCGGTCGCGCCGGGGTCCGGCGACATACAGCCAGCTTCGGCGAGGCCGTCAAATTGGCAATCGCCGCGATATAATATGATGAGCGGGTTGACCATCATCGGCGAGTTGATGCCGGTCACCGTGATCCGGTAATCGGTGATGGTGTCCGCCGCCGTGAACTGGAACCAGACGTCGTTTTGCGGCTGCCCGATTCCGAGGCAAGAAGGCGAAACGGGCAGGTTGTCGTTGCCGATCATGGAGGGCGTCGCGCCCGTGTTGTTATAAACGGTCATGTCGCATTTAGGGGCGGTGCCGAGGTTGATGATGCCCGCGCAATCATCGTTTGCGGGTTGGGCGAACGCCGAAAAAGCGATGGCCAAAAGGGGTAAGATCGAGAGAAGTCTTTTCATAAAGATCCGAAAATGTGTCCGGTTTTGGAAATTTTTAAAGTCAAAAGGTAAAAGTAAAAAGGCAAAAGTGCGTGGAGCGGCAACCACTTTTGCCTTTTGCCTTTTTACTTTTGCCTTTTTACTTTTGCCCTTAATTGGGGCGGAAAAATACGAACGCCAGCCACAAAGCAAGGTCGCATCCTTTTTTTTATGTCGCCAACGGGCGGTTTCTTTTTTTGGGCGGGCAAAAACTTTTGCAGGAAACGGTGGTTCAGGTCAGCCCCGACCCCACCCTTTTCACACGAAAAAAATCAAACAATCTCCTTCTTTTTATATGAAAATCGAGCAAATCTATACCGGCTGCCTCGCGCAGGGCGCCTATTTTATCGAATCCGATGGCGAGGCCGTCGTCATCGACCCGCTCCGCGAAACCGCCCCGTACCTCGACCGCGCCAAAAAAACGGGCACCACGATCAAGTACGTTTTCGAGACCCATTTCCACGCCGATTTTGTGAGCGGCCACGTCGACCTCGCCAAAAAAACGGGCGCGACCATCGTCTATGGGCCCAATGCGAACCCAAGTTTTGACTGCCATATCGCCGCCGACGGCGAGGATTTTTCCGTTGGCAAAATAAAGCTCCGCGCCCTGCACACGCCCGGCCACACGATGGAAAGCACCTGTTACCTCCTATTGGATGAAAACGGCGACGAAAAGGCCCTTTTTTCGGGCGACACCTTATTTATAGGTGACGTGGGCCGACCCGACCTCGCCCAAAAAGCGGCGCACCTGACCCAAGAACAACTCGCCGGGACCCTCTTCGATTCGCTCCGCTCGAAAGTGATGACCCTGCCCGACGACGTGATCGTTTATCCCGCCCACGGTGCCGGTTCCGCCTGCGGAAAAAATATGTCGAAAGAGACCTTCGACACCCTCGGGCATCAAAAATTGACCAATTATGCCCTGCGGGAAAACATGACAAAGGCCGAATTTGTCGCCGAGGTCACCAATGGTTTGATGCCGCCGCCCGCTTATTTCCCGCTCAACGTCGGCCTCAACAAACACGGCTACGACCCCATCGACGAGGTGATGGCCCGCGGCCTGCAACCGCTCTCGCCCCGCGCTTTCGAGGCGGCGGCCAACGAGACCGGCGCGCTCATTTTGGACACACGCGATGCCGAGACCTTCTCAAATGGCTTTGTCCCTAACTCGATTTTTATCGGCATCGATGGCTCGTTCGCCCCGTGGGTCGGCGCATTGATCCCCGATGTCAAGCAAAAATTGCTCATCGTTGCGCCCGAAGGCCGCGCCGAGGAGGTTGTGCAGCGGCTCGCGCGAGTTGGCTATGACCATTGCATCGGCTATTTGGAAGGGGGAATTGACGGATGGGAAAAAGCGGGTTTCGAGGTCGATAAGATTGCCCGGATCGGCGTTGCCGAACTGGCCGAACTGCCCGCCGCGACCATCCTCGACGTGCGAAAAAACAGCGAGTTCGATGCCGAGCACATTGAAAACGCCGAAAACGCGCCCCTCGATTTCATCAATGAATCCATGCAGGCCGTCCCGATCGACCGCCCCGTTTTTGTCCATTGCCAAAGCGGATACCGTTCGATGGTCTTTTCATCAATCCTCCGGGCCCGCGGTTTTGACAATTTGGTGGACGTGCGCGGCGGTTTCAATGCATTGCGCGAAAGCGGGAAATTCCGGACGACGGCGTTTGTTTGCCCATCGACCTTGTTGTGAGTTTTTGCCACAAATTGCACGAACCCGCGATTTTTCCGGTTTTTAGTTTGTGGATATTGGTGTAATTTGTGGCAAAAATTGACCGCCCCATGCCTTTAAGTTGGAACGAAATAAAGACCCGCGCCCACCAATTTGCCGCCGATTGGGTCGGCACGCACCGCGAGGAGGCCGACGCAAAGCCTTTTTTGGATGCCTTTTTTGATGTTTTCGGGATTGCCCGGCGGCGGGTCGCCACGTTTGAGCACCGCGTCAAAAAACTGGGCGATGCCGACGGCTACATCGACCTTTTTTGGAAAGGGATGTTTTTGGTCGAAATGAAATCGCGCGGAAAGGACCTCGACAAGGCGTTCAAACAGGCGAAGGATTATTGCCAGACGCTCAAAAACCACGAGCTGCCGAGGGCCATTTTGGTCTGCGATTTCCAAAAATTCAGGCTCCACTCACTCGAGGACGGCAGCATCATCGAGTTCGAGCTGACCGCGCTGCGCGAAAATGTCCACCATTTCGGCTGGCTCATCGGTTTCCAAAAGACCAATTTCCGCGACGAGGATCCCGTCAATATCGAGGCCGCCGAGCGCATGGGCCGCCTCCACGATGCCCTCGCCGACATCGGATACGACGGCCCCGCGCTCGAAACCTATCTCGTCAGGCTGCTTTTTTGCCTTTTTTCGGAGGACACGGGCATTTTTGAGCGCAAGATGTTCCAAGAATTTTTGGAGCACCGCACCGCCGAGGACGGGGCCGACCTCGCCGCCCGCCTCGCCGAACTTTTCCAAATATTGAACACACCCGCCGACCGTCGGCTCAAAAACCTCGACGAGTCGCTCGCCGCTTTTCCGTATGTCAATGGGCGGCTTTTTGCCGAAAACCTGCCCTTTGCCAGCTTCGATTCAAAAATGCGGACGCTGCTCCTCGAATGTTGCTGGCTCGATTGGTCGAAGATCTCGCCCGCCATTTTCGGCTCCATGTTCCAGTCGGTCATGGACAAAACGAAGCGGCGCAACCTCGGCGCACATTACACCTCGGAGAAGAACATCCTCAAGGTCATCCGCCCACTCTTCCTCGACGAACTGGCGGCGGAATTTGAAAAAAAGCGCAAAAACCCCCGCGAGCTTACCCGTTTCCACGAAAAACTGGCCGAGCTCCGCTTCCTCGACCCGGCCTGCGGCTGCGGCAATTTCCTCATCATCACTTTCCGGGAATTGCGGAAACTCGAAATAGAGGTCCTCCGCGAGCTGCGCAAGAACACCGACCAGTTTGCCCTCGGCGTGCTCACCAAAATAATGCCCGACCAGTTTTTTGGCATCGAGCTGGACGAGTTTGCCGTCCGCGTCGCCGAGACCGCCATGTGGCTCACCCAGCACCAGATGAACCGCGCCGTCGAGGATGTTTTTGGCGAACAGGTGCCGACGCTGCCGCTCAAAGCCTCCGCAAAAATCCTCCACGCAAACGCGCTGCGGGTCGATTGGGCGGAGGCTTGTCCGGCGGAGGAGTTGGGGTTTATTTTGGGGAATCCGCCGTTTGTGGGTTCAAAACTCCAGACCGAAGCGCAACGGGCCGATATGGTCCGGACTTTTGGCGACGTGGCCGATGCCGCGACGATGGATTTTGTCTCGGCTTGGTACATAAAGGCCGCCCGTTTTATCCAAAAAACGCCCATCCGCTGCGCCTTTGTTTCCACAAACTCCATCTGTCAGGGCGAACAGGTGGGCGTTCTGTGGGGCGAAATGCTCAACACCTACGGCATCAAAATCCATTTTGCCCACCGAACTTTCAAATGGTCGAACGAGGCAAAGGGAAACGCGGCGGTCTTTTGCATCGTCGTTGGTTTTGGGAATGCCGACCATTCGCCCAAAACCATCTTTGATTATGAGGACGTGAAAGGCGAACCGAAAGAAATTCTTGCCGAAAACATCAACCCTTATCTTGTTGATGCCCGCAATGTTTTAATCAAAAAAAGGTCAAATCCATTGGATTCGAGGCCAAAACTACTCTTTGGAAACCAGCCGAATGACGGTGGGTTTCTTCTCTTTGATGACGATGAAAAAGCTCAATTCATAAAGGATGAACCGGGAGCAGAGCAATGGATTAGGCCATTGATTTCAGCGCATGAGTTTTTGAATGGGCACAAAAGATGGTGTCTCTGGTTAAAGGGCATTCAACCTAATGAGCTTCGTGGATTGAAAAAGGTGTTTGAACGAGTTGAAAGTGTCAAAAATATCAGGTTGGCGAGCAATCGGAAAGCGACTGTTGAATTGGCTAATGTCCCATCGCTTTTTGGGTTTATTTCTCAACCGGATGATGATTTTATACTCGTTCCGCTTCATTCCTCCGAAAACCGAAACTATATTCCTTTGGGCTTTTTTGATAAAAATAAGATTGTTCATAATAGTTGCAGTTTTATCCCGAAAGGGAATAGGTACATTTTTGGAATCCTATCATCCGCAATTCACATGGCTTGGGTAAAAAATGTCTGCGGACGAATCAAAAGTGATTTCCGCTACTCCGGCTCCATCGTCTACAACAACTACCCCTTCCCCACCCCAACCGAGAAGCAAAAAGCCGCCGTCGAAACCGCCGCGCAGGGCGTTTTGGATGCGCGGGCGCAGTTCCCAACTTCGAGCCTCGCCGACCTGTACGACCCGCTGGCCATGCCGCCGGTGCTGGTGCGGGCGCACCAAACGCTCGACCGGGCGGTGGATTTGTGCTACCGTTCGGCAAGTTTCGGGAGCGAGATGGAGCGGGTGGCCTATCTTTTTGGGGAATACGAGCGGCTGGTGAACCCGTTGGGGCTGGCGGTGGA
>JANOQP010000276.1:0-5347 GCA_031414895.1 Saprospirales bacterium | reverse complement strand
GCCCACCGGCCAGCCTTCGACGTTTTTACCCAGAAGGAAACCGGATGCGGTTTCCGATTTTTTAAATCATGGCCTCGCCGCAAAATTTGCCGACAAGCCCGATTTTTTGACAAAAAAGACCGCTGCCCCGCGCCGAAAGTGATGATGCTGGGTGTGAAATTTAAACGGTTGGTGCGAAGACCTTAATGGTTCATTCGCCGAAATTATTGAGGGAGTGACTTTAAGTCACCCCCTCAATTTACCCGCCAGCCAGCCCTTTAAATTTTTCATCCGGCAATGTTTTGGCTGCCGCAGTCCCGAAACCTCGGATTGGTTTTTTGAATTAAAAAGGACGGTTTGAAAGCGTTTTTGGGCGATAAAAGCCATAAAAACACTCTATTAAAATGGGGAAACAAATCCCAATCACCACCTCGTTCAACCTGCCGGATGGACGTGAAGTGGTTCTCGAAACCGGCAAGCTCGCCGCACAGGCCGACGGTTCCGTCGTCCTCCGCATGGGCGACACGATGATCTTGGCCACGGTCGTTTCATCGAAGGAAATCAAACCGGGCCAAAGTTTTTTCCCGCTCTCGGTCGATTATCAGGAGAAATTTGCCGCCGTCGGGCGCGTCCCGGGCAACTTTTTCCGCCGCGAGACCAAGTTGAGCGATTATGAGATCCTCGTCTGCCGCATGGTTGACCGAGCGATCCGCCCCCTTTTCCCGGACGGATATTTGAACGACACGCAGGTTTTGATCTACCTGATCTCCGCCGACCGCGACAAGGACGTGATGCCCGACGCACTCGCCGCGCTTGCTGCCTCGGCAGCCATCGCGGTCAGCGACCTGCCGATGCAAAAGCTGATTTCCGAGGTGCGCGTTGCGCGGATCAACGGGGAATTCTGCATCAATCCGGGCCGCAAAGCATTGAAAACCGCCGACATGGATTTCATCGTCGCGGCCACCGAAGATGACATCACGATGGTCGAAGGCGAATCGAAAGAATGCCAAGAAGCCGACTTGATCGAGGCGTTGAAAGTTGCCCACGCGGCCATCAAAGTGCAGATCGGGGCGCAAAAACGCCTTGCCGAACTTGTCGGCGAAAAATGCGCGACCAAGCGCCCCAACCCTGAAATCGCGGTCGATGAAAAACTCGAAGGGCGTTTGCGGGAGCTTATTTCCGAAAAAACTTTCACGGTCGTCCGTTCGGCCAGCGGCAAAAAAGAGCGGAACGCTGCTTTTGCCGAGATTGAAAAAGAGGCAACCGAGACCGTCACCGAAGAATTTGGTGCGGAATACATGGAAACATGGAAGCCAGTCGTCAAGCGGTATTTGCACGATTTGAACAAAGAAATCGTCCGCGAAGTCTGCCTTTCCGAGTCAAAACGCCTCGATGGGCGTGCGCTCGACGAGGTCCGCCCGATTTGGACGGAGGTCGATTATTTGCCCGCGTCGCACGGTTCGGCCATTTTTACGCGCGGCGAAACGCAGGCGCTCATGTCCCTCACGCTCGGCACGGTGAAAGATGCCGCGCTGATCGACACCGCGCTCGACCCGCACGACGAGAATTTTTTGCTCGCGTACAATTTCCCGCCCTTTTCGACGGGCGAGGTCAAACCGATGCGCGGCCCGGCCCGTCGCGAAGTGGGCCACGCCAACCTCGCTCACCGTTCGCTCCGGCAGGTGATGCCCGATGAAAAATTCCCGTACACCATCCGCCTCGTTGCCGATATTTTGGAATCGAACGGCTCGTCGTCGATGGCGACGGTCTGTTCAGGTTCGATGGCCCTGATGGACGGCGGCGTGCCGATCAAGGCCCCGGTCGCGGGCATCGCGATGGGCTGCATCGCCGATAACACGGGCCGCGCGGCGGTGCTCTCCGATATTTTGGGCGACGAAGACCACCTCGGCGACATGGACTTCAAAGTGACCGGCACCTCGAAAGGCATCACCGGTTGCCAGATGGACATCAAAATTGACGGAATGCCCTATTCGCTGCTCGAAAAAGCACTCGAACAGGCGCGGCAGGGCCGGATCCACATCTTGGGCGAAATGGCGAAGGTCATCGGGACGCCAAATGCAGAGCTCAAATCGCACGCCCCGCGCGTCGTCGAGATCCGCATCGACCGCGAATATATCGGCGCCGTCATCGGGCCGGGCGGCAAGATCGTGCAGGAAATGCAGAAGGAAACCGGCACCACCATCTCCATCACGGAGGACGAAAATGGCGGCATCGTCAACATCTTTGGCCCGAACGCCGAGGCTTTGGAAACCGCGCTCGCTCGCGTCCGGCGGATCGTTTTTGTGCCTTCGGTCGGCGATGTTTGGAAAGATGCGGTCGTAGAGACCCTCCAACCTTATGGCGTTTTTGTCGGCTACGCCGGAAAAAGCGGCCTGCTCCACGTCTCCGAAATGGCCTATACCCGCGTCGGAAATGTCGAGGACCTTTTCAAAGTGGGCGATAAAATCAGCGTCGCGATTGTCGAAGTTGATTCAAAAACGGGCAAATTGCGCCTCTCGCGCAAACCGCTTTTGGAGAAACCAGAGGGATATGTCGAACCACCAGCCCGCGAAGAACGCTCCGACCGGGGCGGCTACGGCGGCGGACGCGACGATCGCAGGGGCGGCGGCGATGACCGTCGTGGCGGCGGCGGCGACCGTGGCGGTCGCAGCGGCGGCGGCGGTTTTGGCGGCGGAAGGCGCTAAATACGTTTCGAGTTTTGAACGACTCGAAACCCGATATTCAAAATTATTGATTTTCAGACCTTAGACAAGTGGAAAATCAGCCGACCGGCAGCCGTGGAGATGGTTGCCGGTTTTTTTTCTGCCTCTTTTGAAAGCCTATTGAAAAATTTCAACTTGTCCATTTGTAGCGCAATAACACAAATTGACTACTTTTGCACTACAAGTCAGTCGGCTGCATTTGAAAGATGACTACACGTCAGCGAAGGGAAACCTTCTTAGGGTGTTTGAGGGCTGACTTTATTTTTTTCCGTCAAAGGATTGATCATGTTGAAACAGTTTCGGTTTTCGGCATACCCAGACGGGTCGAACAGGTCCACGACCAACGATATTTTATCGCCCATATAGTCGTAAAAACGTGTTTCTCCCTGTTCGAAAACGCGCTGAACCGTCCAGCTTAAATAATCGGCCACTGCGAGAAGCGGTTCAGCCTGATATTTTTTGCATGAAAATAAAAACCGCCCGATTGTACGCGCTTCACAACGCTCGGCACTTTTTGGTAATACTTGCTCGTCCCGATTTCGAGTTGAAGCCCGCGGATGGCGGTTCTGATTTCATCCAACGGGGCTTGAAAGGCGACCATCCCCAAAATAAAGACATTGCTGACGCCTTTTTGACCGACTATGGACACTCGATGCTTCCCGTAGAAGGTGGTATCGCCCGCCTCATCCAAAAAGCGGTGGTATTTATGGTTTTCCATGGTGTGTTTTTGAAAGCAAGATTGTCCAATTTTTATTCCTGAAACGCCGCAACCACCCTTTCCGCCAGCCCAAAATTCGTGCTCGACGACAGCCGCACTTTCCGCCATTCACCGCCAATCTGCGTCGCGGCATGGACGTGAAAATTGCCCGCCGTGTCTTTTTTGCAAAAAACGCCGAGCGGCAATTGGCAGCCGCCGTCCATCAGGTTCAGCACTTTTCGTTCGATATTGGTCACTGTGGCCACTTCCGGATGGTGCAAATTTCTTAAAATGAGGCGCGTCTCGCGGTCGGTCGCGTTGGTTTGCCAGGCCAAAACGCCCTGCGCCGGGGCCGGAATAAATTCCATCGGAGAGAGTTCAATCAATTGATAACCAGTGAGTTGCAAGCCCAAACGGGTCACCCCGGCGGCAGCGAGGAAGATGCCGTCGTATTCGCCGTGGGCCAATTTTTCGAGGCGCGTCGGGACATTTCCGCGCAGGTCTTGAATGTTCAGGTCGGGGCGGAAATGCAGCATTTGCGCTTTGCGCCGGGCGGAGGAAGTACCGACGGTTGCCCCAATTTTCAGGTCAAAATCTTGGCCGGGCGCGATGCTTTCTTTTTTTAAGATCAGCCAATCCGCCGGGTTTTCGCGGGCGGAAACGGCGGTCAAAACGAGGCCGTCGGGTTGCGTCGTCGGCATGTCCTTCATCGAATGGACGGCCAAATCGACCTCGCCGCGCAGGAGTGCCTCCTCGATTTCTTTCGTGAAAAAGCCCTTGCCCTCCATTTTGTCGAAACCGATGTTTTGGATGAGGTCGCCCTGTGTTTTGATGATGACAAGTTCGCTTTCTACGCCAAATTTTGAAAGTTCGGTTCGGGTAAATTCTGCCTGCCAAAGGGCCAATTTGCTGCCGCGCGTGCCGATGCGGAGGGTTTTTTTCATGGAAACCGGATAAAAAATTGATCGAATTGAACCGCAAAGGTCAATTTTGGAAGCGAAAAAAAGACCTTTGCTGCTCAATTCGACAAAACATGCTGATTTTTGGAATTCACCCCGTCATGGAAGCGTTGCACAGCGGGAGGCCGCTCGAAAAGGTCTTTTTTCAACAGGGCCTGCGCGGCGACCTCGAAAAAGAGGTGCGCCACCTTTGCCGCGAACGCGACGTGCCGATGCAGATCGTGCCGAGGGAAAAACTCACGCGCCTCGTGAAAGGGCAACATCAGGGCATGGTCGCCGCCGTTCCGCTCATCGAATATCAACGGATCGAGGATGTTTTGCCCGCAATTTTCGATTCCGGCGAAGTCCCGATGCTCATCGTTTTGGAGGGCGTGACCGATGTGCGGAACGTTGGCGCAATTGCCCGCTCGGCCCTCGTCGCGGGTGCGCATGCAATCATTTTGCCGAAAAACAATTCCGCGCTCCTCAACGAAGATGCCATGAAAGCCTCGGCGGGCGCACTCAACACGCTGCCCGTTTGCAGGGTGAACAGCATATCGCAATTGATGGATTTTCTGAAAACCAGCGGCGTACAAGTGGTCGCGACCGATTTGATGGACGAATCGGCACCGATTTTCACGGTCGATATGACCGGCCCGACGGCTATTTTGCTCGGCTCTGAAGGCGAGGGATTGGCCACCAATTTGTTGAAAAAAGCCGACCACGTTTCCAAAATACCTCAAACGGTGGATTTTGACAGCTATAACGTGAGCGTCGCGGCGGGGATTTGCCTTTATGAAGCTGTTCGGCAGCGGGCTGGGCAAAGTTGAACAAGATTGCTTTGACCCGTTTTTGAACCCAAAAAACCGCGCTGCCCGATTTGAGCAGCGCGGTTTTTTTTATTTATTCCCTTTCGGGTGATAACACCTGAAATTTAAATCTCAATACAACTGTCATTCCGTAGGACTCTGCCCGAGAATTCGTGCTGAAATTTGGGCAGATTCCTACGG
>JANOQP010000275.1:0-10423 GCA_031414895.1 Saprospirales bacterium | reverse complement strand
GAACGTTCAAAAACTACCGAAGAGCCACCTAAAACCCTTAAGTAAACGACATTGCCCGCTGGGGCTGGTTGGATTTACAACTTCATGTCGTTGAAAGCCTGTACAACTTCAGGTCGTAGATCATAAAACCTCGCGCCAGCTGCTTTCAAATGACCTCGCCCCGCGATAATAAAACCACGCCGCGACCGCCAAAAAAATATGCGACACATCCACATGGTTGAACCAAATATGCGGGCTGATCTTTTGAGAAAAAAAGAGGCTTGCCAGCGTCGTCCAGCCGATTGCCCATAAAAAATGGCGGCTGCCGGGGTGTTTTTTTTCTCGAAAAGTAAAAATCGATATGGGCAAAACCAATCCGATGACCTGTAAAAAGCCGTTCACCTTCACCCAATTGAAGCCAGGCCGGACGAGCATCGCAACGACCGTCGCACCCAAGACCAGCCAAACCAGCCAAATTGCCCTTTTTGTAAAACCCGGCGCGACCATTGGCCGGATCAGTTCGACGGAGGCCCGCGCCAAAAAAGCCGTCGCGAACATCCCGGGCAGCCAGCCGGGCATTTTCATCAAATTGAAGTCGCCGAGGCGGAGAAAACCGTGGCCGAGGATGCCGCCGAAAAAGGTGGAGATGCCGAAAACGAGGAAATAGGCCCGCATCCAGTTTAGAAAGGCAGGATGGATGCCGCCGTCAACCGTCCGCCGTCCGCCGTCAACCGTTTTGGCCAATCGCAGCCAGCACAAAAAGGAAACTGCCGTCACCAAAAGGTCGGTCGCGGTCGTGACCGGTTCGTCGATTTGCCAGCCAAAAAGAAAAATGGAGGGCTGCATCAGGCTGTTCTTTCGGGGATTTCCAACAAAAGGGCGAGCAGGAATTTCCAAAAACGCTCGACGGAGGCCACCTCAACTTCCTCGCCGGGGCTGTGCGCCCCGCGGATATTTGGGCCAAAACTGATTGCATCGAGCTTCAATTTGGCCAGTTTTTCGACAATCACGCCGCATTCGAGGCCCGCGTGGATATTGATGACCTTCGGTTCTTTTTGAAAAACGGCGCGATACGTTTTTTGCGCGACCGCCAAAATGGGCGATGCCGGGTTCGGCGTCCAGCCGGGGTAATCGTCACGGTTCACGACCTTGAAGCCGTTGCCCTCAAAAGCGGCGCGGATGGCCCCGGCGATGTCCGCCTTGCTCGATTCGCGGCTGCTCCGTTGAAGACTTTCGACCTCGATCTTGCCGTCTCGGCAGGTGACGCGGGCGAGGTTGCTGCTCGTTTCGACCAGTCCGGCGATTTCGGGCGACATCCGAAAAACACCGTTTGGCGCGGCCATCAGTGCACGGAAAAGCCTTTTTTGGACGGAAACAGGCAGGAAATTGTCGGGCGCGACGGTCATTTTCTCCATCGAAAAAATCAGGTTCGGCTCGGTTGTGGCCCATTCGCTTTTCAGTTCTGATGTCCGCGCGGTCATTTCTTTTTGGAAAAAATCGGCTTCGCCAAATTTGACCGCGACGACTGCCGTCGAATTTCTGGGGATGACATTTCGAGCGGAATCGTTGACCATAGAGGCCAACCGCAATCCGGTTTTGGGCGAAATTTGATAAAAAAGGCGCGTCAAAAGTTTGTTCGCGTTGCCCCGCTGTTTGTCGATCTCGACACCACTGTGGCCACCGAGAAGACCCTCGACCGTTATTTTAAAAAAAACAAGCCCTGTCTGGACGGCTTCGGGTCTGTAGTTCGCGGTAGCCAACGTACCGATTGCCCCGGCGCAGGAGATGCAAAGTTCGTCGTCGTCCTCGGTGTCCATATTGAGGAGGATGTCGCCTTTTTTGACGATTTTCGGGTCGAGGGCGCGCGCTCCCACGAGACCTGTTTCCTCGGTGATGGTGAACAGGCCGACGAGCGGCGGGTGCGGGATGGATTTTGAGGCCAAAAGAGCCATCGCGGCGGCGGCCCCGATGCCGTTGTCCGCGCCGAGGGTGCTGCCGGGGGCTTTTACCCAACCATTTTCGAGGACCATCGTAACGCCGTTTTTGAAGTGCGGATGCGTCGGCGGCTCGCAAACCATGTCGAGATGCGCCTGTAAAATGACGGTCTTGCGGGTTTTCATGCCCCGGCCCTTCGCGGGTTTTTCGATGGTGATGTTCCCGGTTTTGTCGCGGCGGGTGGCGAGGCCGAGTTTTTTCCCAAAATCAAGGACGGCCTCGATGATTGCTGCCTCGCCATAACTGGGGCGGGGGATGGCATTTATGTCGGCAAAATTTGACCAGATTTCGATTGGGGCAATTTGGCGGATGGCATCGTTCATTTTTAAGGCAAAAGTCAAAAGTGAAAGGGCAAAAGTGCGGGGCAGAAATGCCGATGATTTTCGGGCAAAGGAAAGCAAGCGGGCGGTTTTCTCCATCAAAAAAGCCCGACCGCAAAATTGCAGCCGGGCTTTTCGGATGGTTGTTTTTGAAAAAATCAATCAATATGACCAAAGGTCATGCTCGAAATTGAAAATCTCCTGACGGATTTTGTCACCCTCGACGAGCCTGTCCACACCAGTCGAGTAATCCTCGATCTTGCGATCATAGACGTTGCTCTCTTTGTAGATATAGCTGGCGAAATAGCGCATTTCCATCACGTCCTCCCAAGTCATCGGCGCCGCGTCGTTGCCGCCCGGGTTGAAGACCTTGTGGCGGGCAAAAAGCTCGCGGCAGTCCGGGTAATAGACCCAAAACATCGGGAGCTCATAGCGGAAATTGCCGTTGTTGTCCTTCACGTCAATCAGCGGGGCGATACCGAGGATGCGGACGCGGAGCTCTGATTTTTGTTTGTCAAAATACCAAACTTCCTTGACGCGGAAACGCTTGACATCCTCCCAGTTGGTCTCGTTGCGGACGACCTGGATTTTTTCCTCGTAGGTCTCCGGGTCGAAAGTGACGGCGGTGTCCACGCTGAACAATTTGGCGGTCACCTCGTCGGGCGTGAGCTGTTTGGTGAACTTGTCGTCCTCGGTGCTGTACACCCGGATATCGCCTTTCGTGGCAGCATCGGATAGGATCTTGAAGAAGGGATCTTCGGGATAGGTGAACTGGTGGTTCATTTTTTCCCGGACATCAATGACGCGCCAGATGCGTTTTTCGAACATAATGTCCGCCTCCCGGATGGATGGGTAGGGCAACACGCGGTGGGCATTGACGAGCTTTTTTTCGACGATATCGTCGAGCGGTTTATCAACCGGTTGGTCGGGGTCGCTCGCCTCGGTTGGCGTGGTGACAGGAATTGCGACCGGTTCTTCGGGCGTTTGTGCCGACAAATTGATGGTGAGAAACCCGACCATCAGGCACGCAGCAAACCATTTAGTGGATTTGAGCATGGTGTTGAGTGATTGATTAGAAAGTACCTGTTCAGATAGAAAATTCAGAAAAGAAGCCGCCCGAATGGACGGCCTCTTTTCCGAAGGATTGATTACTTGATCTTGAAAGAGAGGCCACCAAGGTTGCGACCAGCGGCATCGCCAGGGCAGTTCACTTTGATATCGTCGAAAAAGTAGGTGTCACCTGGGCGGGCTTTGTTGATAATACCTTGGACATCGCCACCCCATTTTGCACCAGCATTGGCATATTCAACTGGATCCTGACGCTTTGCAAGATAGACTGCTTTGAAACCAGCAACCGTGCAGCGAACATCAAAATCAAAGTTTTCCAACACGGCGGCAATACCACCTTGTGCTTTAAACTCACCGTTTGGCATACTTCCCGACTTGTGTTTTGCACCCAAAAGTGGCGCAGGATCAGGAATCCGCTTGACACGGAAAGGGAACTTCTGCGAAACACCCGGAGCGGCTACAGTAACATAAGCTGGGGCATCGACACCAGTAGGGGTGGAAACAGTAACATTGTATTTTCCGGTCCCATTTGACTTAAGCGAACCACCGCCACCTGCAATCGAGACCTTGACCTCGTTTGAGTTCACGCCAGCTGCAGAAACCGAAATAGGGTTGTCAACACCAATGTAAAAAACGTTCATTTTATCGGCAGCGCAGGCGACGGAACGTTGCCCGACTTCGTAGGAGTACTCTTTACTGTATGAATCAGATTTACCAGTTAGCGGGTTTTTGACAACCGCAGAAACGTTGACCTTTTTCTCCCCGAGGGAGTTTGCAGTCGTTTCGTATTTTGCCACACCTTGAACCACAGACAAACCTTGACCATTGACGCTCAAAGAAACGTTGCTAGCAGTTGAGCTAAATGCGCTCAAAAACACTTCTGCCTCGTATTTTTCCCCCATAATCACATAGGATTTTTTGGGTGAAATAACGGGGATGAATTTATCAAAAATGATCTCCTCGCCTTTAACCTTGCCAAGGCAGTAGTTCAAAATCGCTTGAGCTGAACTCTTGACATCCGTGCGGAGTTTGCCCAAGGTTGGGACGACCGCAGCAACCGGCATCTGCTTGAACTTGAACTCTTCCCAAGTTTTGGCTTTCACACCGGGCGGGATTTCGTCAATGCCCAAAGTCAATGATTCGGCAACTTTGGGGTCATTGTCAGCAAAAGCTAAAAGTGCATTGCGTGTCTCCTCGATTTTGAGCTTGATCTCAGCGCCTTTTTTCTCGGTGATGAACCAGCGAGTGGTGAGGTCTTTGTTGCGGATATCCTTTGGTTGGCCGGGGATTTTTGGATTGTCCCCACCCGCTTTTTGCCAAAGTTCATCCCTGACCGACGCAATGTAAGTATCAAAATCCGCTGCGACTTGTTGAGCATCGGCAGCAGCTTTTTGATATTTACGGTTGATTTCGGTATTGTAGGTTTCAGTTTGCTTGTCAATGGCTTTTTTCAAGCCTTCGTTACTTTTGTTTACGATGTCGCGGCTACCCGCCAAGCCCTTGTCCAACGAGAAAAACGCGTTCATGACCTCTGCGGAGACGTTCAATGCAAGCAATGCCGTCAAAACGAGGTACATGAGGTTGATCATAAGTTGTCGGGGCTCCTTTGGAATTGACATACCGTTTTAGATTTTTATAGTTAGTAAATACGGATGTTCAAAATCATTGGCGACCGATGTTCGACATAGCGGAGAGCATATTGCCGTACACGGTGTTGAGCGAACCGAGGTTCTTGTTGAGCGAGCCCATATGGTCTTTATACTGCTTCACATCATCTGCGGAAGCAGTAAGGTCGGCCATGGCTGCGTTGAGACGGGTGTAGAAATTGTTCATTGTCTTGACCTGCTCGCTGGTGCCGGAGAAATCAACTTCTTGAAGTGCTTTGAGTGAGCTCATGCTTTTCGACATGGACTGGAGTTCCGTGAGCATTCCGCCGAGTTGTTTTTCGGTCATTTCGCCGTCGAGACCTTTGAGGGTTGGCGCGTTGGTCGGGCCGGCGGTCAAAGGAGCGATGCGGGAATCATATTGGTTGAGGCCCGGATAAAGTTTTTCCCAATAATAATCGGACTCTGGTGGGATTATACCGAGCATTAAAAAGATGATAATCTCGATGCCCATGCCGAGGATGAGCATCTCTGATGCGAATTCCCAACTTTCAAGTTTGAAGAGCGCCCCGGCGAGAACAAATGCTGCACCGACACCGATCATGAGGTTTTTGAAGTACTTGAAACCTTTGGTTTTGACGAAACTCATTGTTGCTAAATTTTTTTACGGTTACAAAATGGTTGAAAAAACTGAAAATTTAAATGGCAGGGGGCAATTTAGGATTTTACCCACCCCTCCCAAATGCCACAAACGAGGCTTTTGGTCGGTAGTTTCCCCAATAAGTAATGCTTTGAAAATAGGTTGGGCTTGGAAGGGAATAGCCCTTCCGGCGATACTAAAAATATCGCCGGAAGGTCTTTTGATGGTTCGCCCAAAAATTAAAAGTCGTTGATGGAACGGCCGAGGAACGTCAGCACACAGCGGAAGCCGACGTAGCATTTTGTCGTGTCCTGATATTCCCATGCACGGGTACCCGTCTGCATATAATAGGCGACATCCTTCCACGAACCGCCGCGGATGACCTTGCGCTTGTTAGCTTCTGGCTCGTCGTCCTTTGCGTCCCAACGGATGTCCGGGTTCAGGTCGTGGATGAACGAATAGGCATTTTCGTAAAACGCCGTCTCGGTCCATTCGGAAACGTTGCCGGCCATGCAATAAAGGCCATAATCGTTCGGGTAATATCCATCAGCCTTGACGGTATATTGGCCACCATCCTCTGGATAGTTGCCACGGCCCGGCTTGAAATTGGCCAACAGGCAGCCCTTTGCGTTGCGGGTATAATAGGCGCCCCATGGGTACGGCGCGAGGTCGCGGCCACCACGGGCTGCATATTCCCATTCATGTTCGGTCGGGAGGCGGAAATCTTCGGTATTGACCTCGCCCTTTTCACCGGCGCGGTACATGTTCCAAAGTTTCGTGCGCCAGTGGCAAAATGCTTTCGACATTTTCCAGTTCACGCCGACAACTGGGTAGTCATCAAAAGCTGGGTGCCAAAAATAGTTGCGTGCCATTGGCTCGTTGTACGAGTACGAAAAGTCGCGAATCCACGACAACGTGTCGGGGTAGATGTTCACCTTTTCCTTTTTGATGAATGCAGTGCGGTTGGAATTGCGATCGTGCGCCGCGTTTTGCCAATCGTACCATTGCATTTCATAGACGAGCTTGCGGGAGTCAAGTTCCTTCCTGCCGTCGAAACGCTCATTCTCTGCATAATACATATCCTGCAGTTCCTCGGTACTTTCGGCATAGTCAACTTCCTGTTCCCAATCGATTTGCTGGGCACCAGTTTCCTCGCTCTCCTTAAAATGGTCGAGCTTCGAGTGTGCCAGGGAATCGGTCACCCAATAGACGAACTGCCGGTATTCGTTATTGGTGATTTCGGTGTCGTCCATAAAAAATCCCTGAATAGAGATTGATTTGGAGCGTTGCACCATGGCATTGTTCACATCCTGATCGCCACCCCCGATGTGCAGGGTGCCGGATGGGATATAGACCATGCCATATGGGTTGATGCCTTTCCACTTCGGTCGGTCGAGTGCGCCGACGAGTTGGCCGCTTTCTTGACGACCGCAGGATGCGGCGGCAATAATCAGAAAGAGGACATAAAAGATTTGTAGTTTTTTCATGTTTAACGCCCGTGTGTGTGTTGCCTACAAATAAAGGTTAAGCCGTTTTTTAAGCGGCGGTGAAGATAGAGCTTCGGATTATGCAGCAAATAGTTGTTTGGGTATTTTTCTCATTTATTCCAATTTTGGAGCATCCATGTCATTCCAAACAAGTTTTTTGTGCCGCTACTTGTTTGGTCGGAAAATTTTGATACGCCGTGATTTTCCAAAACCGTTGTTCCTAAAATCCCCGCAAACATAATTGAACGCGGTGAAAAACTTCCACTCCGACAAAATATTGCTGGCATGGGTCATTTTTTTTTCCAAATTTTCAAAACCTCGGATTGAAGATTACCGACGGAAGCCGCCCCTTGCCCAATTCTTTTCCCAAATTATATTGGAGCAAAAGTTCGTGGCTCCCGCGGCTCACGGTCGAAAGTTTTGACACCGTGATGTCGTATGAATAGGCCACCGTCGTTCGTTCGTTCAGTTTTGTACCACCAAAAAGGGTGAACGCATCCCTGCTTTTTCCCGAAAAACCGCGAAAAGCGACCCCTCCGAGGATTTTTTCGCGCAGACGGGCGACCAGCGTCAGTTCCATTTGCGTTTCCGCAAAATCGGTCTTCACCAAAAAAACGGGCTTCAATGTCAGGTTTTCCGAGATGCCGAACGTTCGCCCCGCGCTCGCCGATATGGTTTGTCGGCTGTTTAATGTCAGATTTTGCGAAAATTTCCAGCGCGATTTGCCCAGTTGTTGCGCCGCCAGACCCGCCTCCATTTTCCCTTTTACAAAAAAAACGCCGGCCCCAAAAACGGGCGCGCCCGCCGACTCCTTATTATAGGTCAGTTGAGGATCGTTGTGCGAGCCGATCTGCTGATCTGGGTAGGTGCCTTCCGGCGTCCGGATCAGCGTCCCGTCGAGGACAATCTGCGAAAAACCACCGCTCAGCCCCGCCGACAAAACGCCGTCGCGGCCAACGGGCATTTGATAGTTCCACGCGAGCAGGCCGCTCGTTTGTCGGTGTGCGCCCGGCGATTCGTTTTCAACCAAAAGTCCGAGGCCGCTGCGGATTGCATAGACCGGCAAATGCACATTTGCGTGCTGCGTCACCGGGCCGCCGTCGAGGCCGTTCCATTGTTTTCGCCAAACCCCCGTCGCGACGAGCGAATTGTCCATGCCCGCGTAGGCAGGGTTCCAGCCGAACGGATTTAGCGCAAAAAGGCTGTATTGCGCCGTCTGTTGCCCACTGGCAAAAAACGGGCACCATATATATAGGAGTAAAATCCAGTTTTTCATGCGTCAAAAATTGAGTTCATCGACCGTCAAAACGGGCGCGTGGCAGGCATTGTTTTCACACATATAAATCAGCGTCCCCTCCCCTATTGCTGCCCGGCCTTCGAGCAAAGGTAGTCCCTCGCCGCCCGTTCGACTCGCAACGACAAGTCGGCCCGGCAGGAATTTTTGCCCGATTTGTCGCGCTTTTTCAAAAGCCATTGGGCCAACGACCACGATTTCCTTGCGCCCGGCTGTCTCGTGGAGCAATGCACGCGCCCATTCCGGGTAGGCCTGCGGGTATTTTTGGGCGCGATCGAGCATGGCTGCGAGCATTTTTTGGGCGGCCTCGCGCCAATCGCGGCGGTCGAAATAGAGGCCGAGCCGTTGCAGATTTGCAGCCATGACCGCATTTCCCGACGGCGTTGCATTGTCAGAAAAATCGTGTCGACGGGCGATGAGGTCGGTTTGCGAAGCGGCCGTGAAAAAGAAAAAAACCGTTTTTTCGTCGAAAAATTGAGCCTGCACAAATTCCGCCAGCCCCGCCGCCTCGTCGAGCAATTTGAGATCGTGGTTTATTTCAAAAACATCCAAAATCGCGGCGATCAAAAAGGCGTAATCCTCCAAAAAGGCATCGATATGCGCCCGCCCGTCCTTCCAAGTGTGGAAAAAACCACCGTCCGCGCCCGGTTTTTTCATTTTTGCAAATAAAAATTGGAGCGCGGTTTCCGCTTTTTGCAGATAAATCTCATGCCCAGTCGCCTCAAAAGCATGGGCAAGGCCGGTGACCATCAGCGCATTCCAGCCAAGCAGGATTTTGTCGTCGAGGCTCGGCCAGATCCGTTTTGAGCGATGATTGAACAGGATTATTTTTGCATTGGCCAGACTTTTTTGGGTCAAACCCGGGTCCAAACCCCTTTTTTTACAAAAATCGTCGAAGGTTTCCGGGCGGTTCAAGATGTTCGTTTCCTCCCAGTTTCCGTGTTCGGACACGTCGAAATATTCACAAAAAAGGGCCGCGCCCTCGCCGAGCAAAACCTCGATTTCCCCTTTTTGCCAAACAAAAAACTTGCCCTCAACGCCCTCCGAATCGGCATCCTGCGCGGAATAAAATCCGCCGTCTGGGTGCGTCATTTCACGAAAGACCCAATCGCAGGTGGCCTCTATTGCTTCCCGAAAAAGGCGTTTATTGAGGGGATGACTTTGAACCATCCCCTCGATAGGCACTGGGCTTTCAACCAATTTGCAGGCATCCGAAAGCGCGGAAAGCAACAGCGCATTGTCGTAGAGCATCTTTTCAAAATGCGGCACAAGCCACGCCGGGTCGGTCGCATATCGCGCAAAACCGCCGCCAATCTGGTCAAAAATGCCGCCGCGCACCATTTTTTCGAGCGAAAAAATCGCGTGGCCGAGCGCATCCGGGTTTTTTGAATGAAAATAAAAGGCCATCAGCCACCGGATCGCCATCGACGACGGGAACTTCGGCGCACCGCCAAAACCGCCGTCCACCCGGTCAAAATCTTGCGAGAGCGCGAACATCATTTTGCCCAAAACCGCGCTATTTTCTTCCTTTTTAAACAAAAAATCGCCGTTTTGGGGCTCTGGCGTTTTGCCCATGTTGCCGATCGCTGTCATCAGCAGGGCGGCCTGTTCCTCGGCGAGCGGCCTTTTTTCTGTCCAAATTTGGTGCAAATGCTGCAAGACCTGCGACCACGCCGGGCGGTTGAAGGCCGGGCTGGGCGGCCAATACGTCCCCGTAAAAAACGGCCGCCCGTCGGGCAACAGGAAGCAATTGAGCGGCCAACCGCCGCTGCCGTTCTGGATCTGGCAGGCATCCATATATATCTGGTCGACGTCGGGGCGTTCCTCGCGGTCCACTTTTATACAGACAAAGTGGGCGTTCATCAGGGCCGCGACCGCCCCGTCCTCGAACGATTCGCGCTCCATCACATGGCACCAATGGCAGGTCGAATAGCCGATCGAGACCAAGATCGGCTTGTCCTCGGCGCGGGCGCGGGCAAAAGCGGCCGGGTTCCAGGCGTGCCAATGAACTGGGTTTTGGGCGTGTTGGAGGAGGT
>JANOQP010000274.1:0-1961 GCA_031414895.1 Saprospirales bacterium | reverse complement strand
ACTCATTTTTCAAAAAAAACAATGGCTAAACAGCAAAACCAACCCCGAAACCCCGCGCCCGCGCCAAATCCCGCCCGCAAACCCGCGCCCGCGCCCGTCCGCCCGGCGAAAACCAGTTCCGCACCGCGCTTCAACCTCGGCAGCAACGAACTGATCTTTGGCCGCGAAAACTTCAAATGGATGGGCATCGGCCTCGCCCTGATCGCGCTTGGCCTCATTTTGATGGCCGGCGGCGCACAGCCCGACCCGAACCAATGGGACGAGGGCCTGATCTACAGCCACCGCCGCATCACGGTCGCCCCGATCTTGATGGTCGCGGGTTTTTTGGTGCAGGTCTATGCCATTTTTAAGGGCACTCCCGCAACCCAGGGCAAAACGGTGCAAGCCCCCGAAACCACCGAAGCATGAACATTTTGCAGGCAATCATCCTCGCCGTCGTCGAGGGCTTGACCGAGTTTTTGCCCGTCAGTTCGACCGGCCACATGGTCATCGCGTCGTCCCTGATGGGCATCGAGGCGCACCCGTTCGTAAAGGTTTTCACGGTCGCCATCCAATTTGGGGCCATTTTGTCGGTCGTCGCGCTCTATTGGAAACGGTTTTTTCAGAGCTTCGGGTTTTATTGGAAGCTGTTCGTGGCGTTTTTGCCGGCGGCGTTTTTCGGGCTTTTGCTCAAAAAACACATCGATTCGTGGCTCGAAAACATCCTCGTCGTCGCGTGTTCGTTGATCATCGGCGGGGTCGTCCTACTTTTTGTGGACGATTTTTTTGAAAAAAAACAGGCCCAAAAACCCGCCGGCCCCGCCGAGGACATCGACTCGATGTCGTGGCTGACCGCGCTGAAGATCGGTTTTTTTCAGGTCATTTCGATGGTCCCCGGCGTTTCGCGCTCGGCTGCGACAATCATCGGCGGGCTTTCGCAGGGCCTGACCCGACAGACGGCGGCGGAGTTTTCGTTCTTCTTGGCCGTCCCGACGATGTTCGCGGCGACCGCCAAATCGCTCCTCGATTTTTTCAAGGAAGAGGGCGGCCAGATCACGGGCAACGAGATCATGCTCCTCGCCGTCGGCAACGTGGTCGCTTTTGCGGTCGCGTGGCTGGCGATCAGGTCGTTCATCGGTTTTTTGAACCAGCACGGTTTCCGGGTGTTCGGCTGGTACCGCATCATCGTCGGGGTGATGATCTTGGCCCTGTACGCTTTCGGTTTTTTTGACGATCTGAACTTGTCCAATTTCTGAAAGGGCAAGATGGATTGTTGGCGGGGACGCAAACAATGGCCGTAAATCATGGGCGATTTATCCACTAACCAGTTGCCGACTTTTTATGAAAAAATTTGAAAAAAATCTGATTTTTTGCTTCATTTTGGCGTTTTTTAGCTGCAATATTTTCCGTGGAGAAGCACCCTGCGACGAGTCGGAATGTCTCGGAAACGATGAGATCTTGTTCTTTTTCAAATCGAAAACCGACGGCCACAATCTGCTCGACGCGCATGATTTTTCATTGGATGATGTCGAAATCGTCCCGATTTTGCACAAAACAGGCGGCCAAATGCCCAATTTGATCAAGGGTACAAATTCTACCAACAGCATTACGACGTTCATGGTCGGTGCATTGGCCCATGAGAATACGCGCGGATTTGCGCTCCGGCTCGCAACTTTTTCGCCCGACACGGTTTTGGTGACAACGGGATTGGTTCAAGGCAAAGAATGCTGTGGCAAACGCACAACTTTTTCCCAAATCTCGCTCAATGGCGTGCCGATTGCTCCGGTTGGAACTCAAATCAAAGTTGATATTTTGAAATAAGTATGAGTACCTAATTCAAGTTGCGCGGTAGCCTATTCTCGAATGTGAATGTATTTTCAATGGCCACAGGCTTCAGCCTGTGGTGCCCGAGCTCAATTTATTCGGCTTTAGCCAAATATTTTTGGCTAAAGCCAGGGAGGTTTTCACCCAAAAACCACAGG
>JANOQP010000273.1:0-1874 GCA_031414895.1 Saprospirales bacterium | reverse complement strand
TCCTTCTTTTTCAGCAAATTTATATTTTCTACTCATTGTGGCTTATATTAATAAATCAAAAATAAATAATAAATCACTTGGTAAAATGGTTTAGGCTTTAATTTAGTTTATGGGCACGAGCAAGATGCTCGCGCTAGCGGGGGGATTCAGTTACTATTGAAAAATAAATATCTCTAGTAAATACATCTATCCAATTAACTGTAGCAAACGAAACAAAGTAAGCTCCTTCTTTTTTAGCAAATTTATATTTTCTACTCATTGTGGCTTATATTAATAAATCAAAAATAAATAATAAATCACTTGGTAAAATGGTTTAGGCTTTTATTTAGTTTATGGGCACAAGCAAGATGCTCGCGCTAGCGGGGCATGTCCAAAGCATACATGTTAATCCCTAATTCATCTTCCCAACTTTTGCCGTTAAATTTTTCTTTATATGCAAGCCCCGAATTAAATGCTCTTGATAAAATTACTCCTGTTGCATAACCATTTGCTTCATTTTTTAAAAAATTCCAAGTGTCGGTTCTTTAATATCGATCAGAAATATAAGCAACAATAAATATAAAACACCAAGCAAATACAACTGTGAAAAAAGTAATGAATATCCTAATTTTTTTTTTAACACCTTCATAAACTCCCCAAATTTCATTATAATGAAGGTATTTTTTTTCATATCTCTTTATATTTAAAAAAAGGATAATCGATACAAGAACTAAAAAGACTACCTTTTCATAAACATTAACTCTACCTCTAATATTCAAAATATTGACTCCAGTGTACATCCACAAATCTAATAATAGCATGAATTGTGTTATTGTTATAACAAATATTGATTGTAATTCCCATACACTCCTTTTTTTGGAAAATTTTTTATAAAAAGTAGCCAAAAAATAATACATCATATCAAAAAATTTCATCATCCTTTTTAATCTTTAAATGCTTCTTCAACACCGTTAGCAATCCTTTCTGTTACAGTTGTACCAGTTGCTAGTCCAACTCCGATATCTAATATTGCATATGCTAAAGCAAATGGTGCGGCTACGCCAAAAGCAAATGTTGTTGCAAGCCCAATAGCTACTTTAGTTGCCGTCCCAGCACCAATTGTACCATTTTGTTTGTAATCTTCGTAAATTGTTAATCCAACACCTGCAACACCTAATGTTTTTCCTAATATTTTTGCTCCTTTTGCTGCTCTTAAAGCAGCAGCTTTATTAGCCCATCCATCACTTATTTCAGCTGTATGTTTTAATAAATTTTGATATTTAGAAACATGAAGTCCTGCATAACCCAACAAAGCAGAACCCGATTTAAAATTACTACTACCGGCAGAACGAAATCCATACATAAAAAAATCAAAAGGAGTCTCATTATGCACAAACTCATACTCATACATCGGTTTAATAGTAACCATATCCAACATACCAGTTTCTACAAAGATAGGATCAATATCTTCATTACCTACAAAACGTTTAACCAATGTACCTGCTCTAGTTTGAGATACTATTTTGTCTCTACGCCCTAACCTAATAGAATTATCACCACTTGAAATCGCATCTCTTGCATAACGCGGCACAAACAAACCCATATGGTCTGTTTTGCTTCTACCTTGTTCATCAAAACCATGCAAATTAGACGAATCTGCTCCACTCGGGTCTGCCCAAAAAACAGGGTTGTTATCAAAGGCGGTATAAGGCGAACAATTATGGTGTATAACTGGGTCTTGCACAATCCATCTAGCTATGGCTGGGTCGTATTGGCGCATATCCATAGCATACATGTTTAAACCTAGTTCATCTTGCCACTCTTTACCGTTTAGTTTGTATTGGTAATTAGAACGTGGTGTTTTTGCGGTTATTACGCCTACAGCATGACCATCG
>JANOQP010000272.1:0-8371 GCA_031414895.1 Saprospirales bacterium | reverse complement strand
GCAAAATCGAACATCAATGAGAGTTCGTGGCTGCCCGTATTGTACTGCTGGAAACGCTGGAACGAGACATCGTAGCTGTAATGAAATTGCAGCGATTTGAGCTTCGTGCCGATCATGAACGCGGACGAACCGCCCGTGCTTGGCCGCAGCGTGACCCCGGCCATGAGCTTTTGGTCCAAAAATTCGCCGCGCAAATTGAGGTCAACTTGATAGGGCACGTTGTAAATTTTGCGGAGCGCAATCGATGGGATTAGCTTGCAATTGAGGTTTTTCACGGTGGCGATATAGCCCAAATTGAAAATATAGGCATTGCCCTCGCGCTTGTTCTGGTCCACGCCGGGCACCGCGTCGAGGCGCGCACGGATCATGTTCGGGAGCGCGACGCCGATGAAAAGCTGCTCTTTGTAGAGGCCGTGGATGCCAGCCGATGCGTCGAAGATCTTCACGCCGTCGATGTACTGCTCGGCAGTTTGGTCGCCCGATTCGTAGATGCCGTTCTGAACGCCCGGCGAAAGGCCGATGCGGTGGAACTCGGAGCTGAGGCCCATGCCGACCTTCATTTGGCCAATTTTATAGCGGAACGCGAAATTGAGCGCGACGCGCTGGCGCGATTTCGAACCAATGTTCTCGTTGAAAAGGCTCGCGCCGAGGCCGATATTGTCGCCAAACGGGCCGTTGTACATCAATGTGTAGCCTTTTGGCGCACCCGGAAAGCCCGACCATTGGTTGCGGACGTTCATCAAAACTTCATGCTTTTCGTTGAAACCGGTCAGGGCCGGGTTGATCAGCACGGGGAAAACTTGGTATTGCGAATAAACTGCCTGCTCTTGTGCGGCGATTTTTCCGAGCCCGGCCACGAGGGCAACGGCAAGGAGGAGGAGATTTTTTTTCATTGTAAAATCGGAAATGTAAGTGGGAATAAAAGTTTAAGTTTTGGGTTGTCTGGCCTTGTCATTTTGTAAAAATCCGTCGTCGTCAAAACAGTTTTCACGTCGACGGATTTTTTCAAAATGACAAAACCCGAACCTCAATTGTCGCCGCGCAGGATGGTCACATAGTCCTTCCGTTGAACGCGGCCGTTGCTGCCCTCGAACGTGAAGACCCAAAAATAGACGCCTTCGGGAAGGTATTTTCCGGCCTGGCCCTTGAAGGTGCCGTCCCAGTTGTTGTCGTAGCCTTTTGATTCGAAGACCAATTGGCCCCAACGGTTATAGACCTCCAAAACGGCATCGTCGTAGCCTTCGGCACAGGCGATGAAAAGCACGTCGTTCTTGCCATCGGGGTTGAGCGGGGTCATCACCTTGCTGCCGACGAGGCAACCATCTTTTGGGAATTCGACGCAAACCGTGTCAGAAACAATGCAACCGCGTGCATCTTTTACCGAAAGCAGCAGGCATTCGCCCGCACAACCGTCCTCGACAACAGCATCGAACTGATTGGGCTTGCTCCATGCAAAATAGGCGATTGGGGTCTGTGCGCCGACAACATCGGCGATGATTGTGCCGTCGCAGGTTTCATAATCGCTCGGTGCGACCTGTGTGAACTGGATGAACATCGAATCTGGCCCGGCAACCTCAAACGTGTCGATGGCCGAGATGCCGAACTTGTCGGTGACGGTCACATAGTTGGTGCCGGAGCAAAGTTTGGTGGCAATTTGGCCAGTCTCTTGGTTCGACCAAAGGAAGGTGAACGGCTGCACGCCGCCGATCGGGTTGACCTGTGCCGAGCCGTTGCAGACTCCGAAGCAAGTGTTGGCTGTCGGGTCGGGCATATTGACCTCGATGGCCTCCGGTGCGGTGACGAAAAAGTTCAACGTGACCGAACAGCCCGCTGCGTCGGTGATGACGACCGAATTTTGGCCCGCGCAGAGTTCGCTGGCGGTCTGGTTGGTCTCGCCATTGCTCCAAATATAGCTCACAGCGCCAATCGAACCGGTCGTCGCGACCACGCCCACACCGTCGCAGATGCTTTGTGTGCAAATATCATAAGTCCCGTTGCCGCAGCTCGAGACGATATCGGCGGTCGCGGCGAGGTGGGAATTTGCGATCAGTACGCTCGTGTTGATGATTATCTGGCCGGAACCGTCCTTGACCTGATAGTCATATGGGCCTTCAATAAGGCTGGTCAGGTCCTGTGTCGTTTGGGTTGTGCCGTTTGGCAAGGTCCAAATGACCGTATAGGTGCCGTTTCCGCCGGAAATTGTCATGTCGAGCGCACCGTTCGTGGAGGTTTCGCAGGAGGGCGAGGTTTGGTTGACCGTCACGACCATCTGTGGGTAGATGTTCAGGATGTTTTTGCAAAACTCTTTCGAGCACCCGCTTGCATCCGTCACGGTTACGCAAAAGGGGCCTTCACCTTGGAGCGTAATTTTGGTCGTATCGGTCCCGGAAGTGATGTTCCCGGTAACGATGACCCCATTTTTTGACCATTGAAAAGTGTATGGGGGCGTTCCCGAGGTCACTTCGAGCAACATTGACCCGTTGTTGAAGGTCGGGAAATTGGTTGCATTCGAGATCGAAATGGTCGCGGTGATCGGCGGGTTTTGGATGACAGTGGCTTGCCCAATCGCCGATCCGCCCTGCGCATCGGTCACGGTGACGAAGGCCGATTCGTTGCCTTTCAATCCGCCGAGCTCATATGGGCTGGTCGATGTGGTGACGGAACCGGAGTTTCCTCCGTTTGTCCAAGTGATGGTGTAAGGCCCTGTGCCGCCGTTGATATTGATGATGACCGAGCCGTTGATCTCGTTTGCGCACGATTTATCGCCCGAAAGGACGCTAATGGCCATGCTGCTTTGCAAAGAAACGGTCGTCGTCTTCGTGCAATTTTTCGTGTCCGTCACCGTCACCGTGTAGGTCCCGGCAGCGAGGCCGCAGGGGTCTTGGTTCGTTCCGGCATTGCCCGACCAAAGATATTGATAGGGTGGTGTGCCGCCGCTCACGGAGAGGTCGATACAGCCGAGCGCGATATTGACCGAAGAGGTTAAAACGATGAGCGGTTGCTCGCTGACCGTGATGCCCGGGGCGACGAGCGTGCAACCTTTCGTGTCCGTTACGGTGACGGCATAGGTACCAGCGGGGAGGTTGTTTGCGCAGCTTGCGGTCTGTCCGGTCGGGTTCCAGTTATAGGTGTACGGCCCATTTCCGCCTGTGACGGTGATGCATGCCGAGCCGTCATTGCCGCCGTTGCAGGAGACTTGGCTGACCGAGATGCCCGTTTGGGAAATCGGGGTTGTTGAGCCGCCGATGGTGACATTGAGTGTTTTGATACAGCCGTTCGCGTCTTGGACGGTGATCGGGTAATTGCCCGCCGGGCGGCTGGTGAGGCAAAGCCCGGTTTGGCCCTGGCCGTTCCAAGTTTGTGTGTATGGCGATGTTCCGCCCGTGATCGTCACGCAAGCCTCGCCGTTGGCTGCGCCGCAAGTGGCATCCTTCGTGCTGGTGATGGTGATGGTCAGGTCGGTCGTCGGTTGCGACACGTTGATCGGCCCGATGACGAGCGGCGTGCAATTGAACGCGTCGGTGACGGTGCAGGTGTACTGGCCAGCTTTGAGGCCGCCGATGTCCTTTGTGGCAGCGATATAGCCGTTCGTGCCGGACCAATTGTAGATATATGGTTGAGTGCCGCCTGTCACCGCATTGTTCAACAAGATCGCGCCGTCGGAGCCGCCGAAGCATTTCACACTGGTCACATTGATCAAATTGCTGTTCATGGCCGTCGGCGTGGCCTGTGCGACCTGGATCGGATTGGCAAAAGTGCAGCCGTTCGCGTCGGTGATGGTCACTTGATAAGTCCCGGCTTTGAGGCCGGAAATATTCTGTGTGGTCGCCATGAATGCCATAGGGCCGCTCCATTTGTAGGTCATCGGCGCGGTGCCACCAGCCGGTACGATCGTTATCGCTCCGTCGCTGCCGCCAAAACATTTCACGTTCATGACGTTTTGCGTCGGGATCGAAATCGCGTCCGGCTCGGTGAGCGTGACGGTTTTCGTGATGGCGGGGCAGGTGCTGTTGGTGGCGGTCAGGTTGTAAATGCCCGCTTTAAGCCCCGAAATATCGGCAATCCCCGTCGAGGAATAACCGTTCGGGCCCGTCCATTGATAGTTCCATGCGCCCGTGCCGCCCGAAGCGGTGATAAAGATTTTACCGTTCGACTGGCCCTTGCAGAGGATGTTTTTGGTGGAATCGATGGCTACGTTCAGGCCGGAGCATGGGACGATGACCGTTTCGACTTTAATGGAACCATTGTTCAAAACAGGGGTGACGGCAAGCCCGGACTGGCCGGAACAAACAATCACCTCAACAGGCTGGCTTGCGCCATTGTCCGTCATCGTGAGGTTCACGGTCGTAGGCGAAGTCGCGGCGGCTTTTGCGGTGAAGCAAAGGCTGAAAATTTTGGTATCGTCAGGAAAGGTCGTGCCGCAGACCGGGTCTGCCGATTGGTAGCCAAAATTGATCACACCAGCCGTGTTTGACGGGCCTGGGGTCGAAAAATGCGGTTTCACCGGGAGGTCGGGCAGGTTTGTATAGACCGTTACATCATTATAGGTCAACAGGTTTTTGTCGAACTTTATATAATATTGGGCAGAGACCACCTTCGTGAAATTCTTCACGGTTACGTCCACGCAGCCCGTCCCAAGTACGGGTATGACAATGGAGTTCATGTTGAAGGTCACCGGGTTCGACGGCGGCGGCGGTGCGGTTACAGTCACCGTGCAAGGGACGGCTTGAAAAACGATGGTCGCATCCTTCGTGGCCACCTCGGTCGGGAAGCTCGGCGGGTTTGGCCCAAAAGTGATGGATGTCGTCGTCCCAGTCGCACCGAGGATCTTGAACTTCATTTTATAAATGGCCGTCCCGTTGATGACGGTCACGCCCGCGAGGGTCGGCGAATTGTCGAACCAGCTCAGGCCGAGGCGGCCCAAATTGGCGGCGTTCGTGATGTTGGCGGGCGTATTTATTGGGCTTGGGATGAAACTGCTGCTGTTCATGTCCGTCAGGTTGATGTCCTGGATGCCCTGAAATTCGAGTTTCGTCTTGTCCCAAAACGTGTAATACTGCATCAAGGTGATCTTGGTGAACTCCTGCACCTTCACCGGGACAGTGATGATATCGCCCGTTGTACCGGAGGCCGGGTCGGTCAGGAGCGCCCAACCGACCGGGGGCGGGATGGTGCCGACCTTGAGGCTGTTGTTCTGCACCATGCCGACGTTGGAAAGGCCACCGTTTGGTGCTTCATATCCAACCTCGATATTGAGGCCGTTGTGCAATTTCCCAAAACGGATTGTGTCCGCCGAACTCGTCAATACTTTGAAGTAAAGTTTGTAGAGTGTCGTGTTGTTGGGAAGGGTTTGTCCACTGCCACTAAACCAGGAGGTGTTGACAATTCCGGTCGCTCCGACGGTCTGCGGGCTTACGTTGGCCGGGCCGAGGTCGGCGCCGTTGTCGTCGGCGGTCAGCGCAAGCGGGTTCGGGAACCTGATCGAGTCAAGTTGCAAGATTGTGTTGCGGTATCGGATGCCGTATTGCATCGAAAAAATCGACTGAAAATTGGACACCTTGACCTCGATTAGGACGGTCTCGCCGACGTTTTTGTTGAACGTCTGCGGTGTAAGCGTAAAGGTCGGCTGTTGCGCACGACTGACGGCTGCACATAGCAGCAGTATCCCCATGAGGAGATTAGTAATCGGTTTCGTCATCTTTAACTCGGTTGGGATGAGAGAATAAGTTTGTAGTTCACTCTGCCATCATCAGCTTTCTGACGATGGTTTCATGTTCAGTATTTATGATTAAAAAATAGATGCCTTGAGATAACCCATCCATGTCAATTTCCATGCCAGCGGACGGGAGCCGTGTTTGTTGATTATGAAAAACAATGCGCCCCGCGATGTCGCGGACGCTGATCTGGCAGCTTTCGATGCCAGATTTATTTTTTGGAAAAATGTTCAATTTGGAGGAAAACGGGTTCGGGAAAACGTCGATCGCCGCCGATTGGTCGGCCAAAAAAGCGTCGTCGATCCCGACCGTGAATCCGACGGCGGCGGTGCCGATTTCAAAATTGACCGCGATTTCCTGCGTGCTGCTGTCCACCGGGTCATAATCGACGACCTCGATGGGGAAATTTTGAACGTTCGTCGGGAAGGTGATTTGGGTCGAGGAATTGACGGCCCCGATGACCTTGACCTTTATTTTGAGAAGGATGGAAAGGTCGGGCTTCGATATCGCCGAGCCGTACCAATTGAACCGGACGATGCCCGCCGTCGTGTCGCCGAGGCCGAAATTGTTGGAAATGGTGACGCTCGGGAGCAGCCCAAAGCCGTTCACGTTTTGATATTGCAAAACGGCAGGGTCCCATTTGACGGGAAACTGGAGGCCAACGATGTTCGTGAAATTTTTGACCCGAATGGGAATGTCGATCAACTGCCCCGGCTGGAGATTGTTGAGCGTTGGCGATACGAGCACCAACTGGGCGGAAATGTGTGTAAGTAGCGATAAAAACGCGAACACAACTGTCAAAAGCAGTCGGATCATGGGACATGGGAATTGTTGCCCCCTCGGCAGGCGATGGTTTTTTGAGCTTCCGTTTTTTCCAAAAATCATTTTTTCGGAAAAAGCTGGCCTCGGTCATCGCCTAAAAAAGGTGCAAGTAATCGGATTATAAATGGATTAAAAAAAACCGTGCCATGTTCGTGGCAGACATCCCATTGGGGGAAATTCAAATTCAAATGCAAGGTTCAAATTCAAATAATGGCCCGATGAACGCTGGCAGCTTAAGTCCCTTTTTATAGTCGCTGCCTCGACTTTTGGGTGATGGTGAGGAGGTGATTTTTCGTCACCTCCTCACTTTTCACCGGTTTAATTAGTCAACAATGACCATTTTCTTCGAGGCCGTTTGGCTGCCCGCCGAAAGTTGGTAGAAGACAACGCCCGACGCTTTGATGTCGGAACGGTTGATGACAACCGAGTTGATGCCCTTGTTGAACGAGTTGTTGATCGTCGAGAGGACGCGGCCTTGCACATCGGTGATGGTCAAAGTGGCTGCCGAAGCCTCCGGCAGGTTGAACGAGATGACCGTTTCGCCCTTCACCGGGTTTGGCGTGTTTTGATAAAGCTCAAAACCGACACCAGCGATCGTCGTGACCGAACCGTTGCGGAACTGGATGGCGACATCCATGCGCTGTTCGTCGGTGCTGTATGCTTCTGCCTTCGTGATGCGGCTCGAAAGCCCGATCATCGAGGAAAGCTGTCCGTCGGCGGTGGCGGTGAATTTCACCGAGAAGTTTGCCTCCGAGTTGAACGATGCCGAGATGGCATTTTCAGCCGAGAAGATGGCGAAGTTTTCAGCATTGATGCCCGCGCCCGGCACGACCTCGACGACTTGGAGGCCGTTGAAAGCGAGCGTGAACTGGCTGCCGAGGACTTTTTGCGCGGCTGCAAAATCAACCGAGAAGGTTTCGCCCGCTTTCACGGCGCGGTCTTCCACGTTGAAAAGAAGTGTGCCGTTCGTGCGATCATCGACAACCATGAGGTTGTTTGCGATGGCGTCGCCCGTGAGGTCGCCGATTTTGACGGCGGTGAAATCGTTGGCCTGCGAATTGGTCGGGACGACCATCGTCTCGTGAAGGTCGCCAGCAAGCGGTGCGTTCATGTCAAAAGTGTGCGTTTTGCTCACAAAGCGCCATGAATCGTTGGCCGGGAAATCGTTGTAGATACCGAGGATCAATTTGCGGAGCTCAACAATGTCATAAGTCGTGACCTGTCCGTTGCGGTTGATGTCGGCGGCGAGATATTCAAGCCCTGTCGTGAACGGCTGGACGTTGAGGATGTGCTTGCTCATTTTGACGAGGTCGAAGGTCGAAACGCCGTTGAGCGGGTTGATGTCCTTTGCTGGGGTCACTTTATAATCGCCTGCCATTGGCACGCCAATAAAGTTGAATTTGCCGTTGTCCGGTGTGTTGAAATAGTTGAGGTCCGGGAAGGCAGGGTTGTTCTGCATTTCCTTCAGCTCAACATTGACCTCGCTCACGCCGTTTGCTGCGGAAGTTTTCAAGTCGCCAGCGATGTTGCCCGAACCTCCGTTAACACATGCGCCAGTGTTGTCGGAAAGGATGAGGTAGGTGAGGCAGAAGTCGGCGTTGCCGTGCTTGTCGCGGGCCCAAAGTTCAACCGTGTTGGTTCCGAGTTGCGAACAATCCCAGCAAAGTTCAGCGGTAGGTGCGCCGTTGGTGAGCGGGAAGCCCGTTCCAGGGTTGATGTCGGCATCGCGGATGGCGATGTCAATCTGGAATGGCAGCGAGCAATTGTCTTCTGCATATTGCAGGAAGTCAGTAGCCCAGAGGCAAACCGAAGGAGGCATCACGCCAACAGGCGTG
>JANOQP010000271.1:0-3545 GCA_031414895.1 Saprospirales bacterium | reverse complement strand
CCCGCGGTGTAGGGGCGGCCCTTGTGGCCGCCCGTCGCGGGATGGGCCTCCCAACTAGTAGATAATTCCTTTTTTTTATATAAAAATCAAAGTTTGGGCATCATTTCACCACCCAGCCCCCGCCAATCGCCGAACCGGGCGCGACAAAATGAAGCTTCCCGGCCCCGTCCTCGGCCATCAAGATCATCCCCTGCGATTCGACCCCGGCAAGTGCGCGGGGCGCGAGGTTTGCCAAAACGATGACCGATTTCCCGATAATTTCCTCCGGCAAAAAATGCTCGGCGATGCCCGAAACGATGGTGCGTTTTTCAAAACCGAGGTCCACGGAAAGTTTGAGCAATTTTTTCGTTTTTGCCAATTTTTCAGCCGCCAAGATCACGCCCGTCCGGATGTCCATTTTGATGAAATCATCATAGGAAATGACCGATTTCAATGCGTCTAGTTCTATTTCGGGCTTTTTTCCTCCCGTTGGGCGGACAGGTTCAACCAAAACGGGGGCATCCGGGCCGACGGTCTTGACGGGTTCGTTCGCTTTTTCAGTTGCCAAAAGCTTGTCAATTTGCAGCTGGATTGCCTCGTCCGTAATGCGCGAAAAAAGGTGTTCCGCTCCGTTTATTTGGTGATTGGCGGGCAAAATCGGGCTGCCCTCGGCCACGTCCATCAAGATTGCGAGCAGTTCGCCGCGCTCTTCGACGAGCGGTAGGTTGAGCATTTTTCGCAATTTATCGGACGTGAACGGCAGGAACGGGCGGCACGCGACGCTCAACGCCGCGGTGATCTGTAGGCCGAGGTTCATCACAACTTTCACTTTTTCAGGCTCGTTCGCGGCGATTTTCCACGGCTCGTTGAACTGCAAAAGCTGGTTGCCGAACGTCGAGATTTCCATCAAGATTTTCACCGCCTCGCGGAAATTATAGCCCCGAACCTGTTCGCCCATCGCCTCCAAAAGCGTGTGCAAAAACCGCATTTCAGTATCGAAAAAACCTTTTTTGCCCGGCTCCGAGCCGCTCTCAATTTCCTGTTCCGGGTTGATTTTCGGCACAATGCCGCCGTAATATTTCGTCGTCAGGACCGCCACGCGCTGCACGAAATTGCCAAAATTATTGACGAGCTCGTTGTTGTTCGTCTCCTGAAAATGCTTCCACGAAAAATCTGCGTCCTTCGTCTCCGGCATATTTTTCACCATATTATAACGAAGGACATCCTCCTGGCCCGGCAGCTCATCGACGAACTCATGAACCCAAATTGCCCAGTTGCGCGAGGTTGAAATTTTGCGCCCTTCGAGGTTCATGAACTGGTTGGCCGGAACGTTTTCGGGCAAAATATAATCGCCGTGCGCCTTCAAAATGGCAGGGAAGATCAAGCAGTGAAAAACGATATTGTCCTTTCCGATAAAATGAACTAGCGCAGTTTCGTCATTTTGCCAATAATCCTTCCAGTCTTTATTATTGTCCGCCGCCCATTGTTTGGTGGCCGAAATATAACCGATGGGCGCGTCGAGCCAGACATACAGCTTCTTTCCGGCAGCACCGGGGATTTCCTGCGGCACATCCACACCCCAATCGAGGTCGCGCGTCATGGCCCTCGGTTGCAATCCGCTGTCGAGCCACGAGTTGCATTGGCCGATGACATGGGCCTTCCAATCTGCTGGGTCGTGCAGTTTTTTGCCGTCCAAAACGCCTGTGTTTATCCATTCGCGAAGCCAATTTTCAGACTCGTCGAGCTTCAAAAACCAGTGTTTCGTGGGCCGCAAAACGGGCTTCGTGCCGCTCAATTTCGAGCGCGGGTTTATCAAATCCGACGGCGAAAGCGTCGAGCCGCATTTTTCGCACTGGTCGCCGTAGGCATCCTCGTTCCCGCAGACCGGGCAGGTGCCGACAACATATCGGTCGGCCAAAAATTGCCCCGCTGCCTCGTCAAAAAGTTGGTCGTTTTCGCGCACTTCGAACTGGTCGTTTTCCAGCAATTTCCGAAAAAAATCCTGCGACGTCTCGTGGTGGATCGGCGCGCTCGTCCGGTGATAAATGTCGAACGATATGCCGATTTTTTGAAAGGTGTCGCGCAAGGTTGCATCGTATTTGTCCACGATGGCCTGCGGGGTCGTGCCCTCTGTGATCGCGCGCATCGTGATCGCCGCGCCATGCTCGTCGGATCCGCACACAAAAACCACCTCCTTGCCCATCAACCGCAGCCAGCGCGAGAAAATATCCGCCGGCAAATAGGCCCCGGCGAGGTGGCCTATATGGAGCGGCCCATTGGCGTAGGGGAGCGCGGAAGTGACCAAATATCGCTTTTTCATCAATTTTTTTGACCGTTTTTTGTAAAAGTGGGCGAATGTACGACGGTTTTTGGGCAAATAACCCCGTTTTGGGCAGCCGCTTCATCAACCTTTTTTTGCCATAAAAAACTATCTTTGCTAAAATTTCAGGAAGATGACAACGGCCAATTTAAGGACTGCCCGCCCCGCAAAAACAGGCAAAACAATCCCAGAGGAGTTCGTCGCGGAGATGATTGACGGGGTCCGGTTTTATTATCCGGGCTTCCGGCAGGCCATTAAAAACAAAAAAAACCACGAATCGGTTATGGCAGATAGCTTTTTGCAATCGTTTCTAAAAAACCTTATCGGCGATTTTTTGAAATCAAAAATCGACAAAAAAACCTGGATGGTTTTAGTCGGCGAGACTGGCAGCCACATCAATTTGAACAACAATTTGGGGATGGACATCGTGATTTTTGATAGGACAGAAGCGCTAAAACAGCGAAATTTGTTGAATTATTCAAACATCCCACCAAATTTGGTCATCGAAATTGATGTCAATGTTGTCCTGCCCGACCCAAATTCCGATTTATTTCAGGAGTATGTTGTCCCCAAAATCAACCGGCTGTTTGATTTCGGAACAAAAAAAGTGGTCTGGGTTTTCACCAAAAGCAAAAAAATCCTCTCCGCAACACCCGGTCAGCCGTGGCAGTTTTTTGACCTCGGCCAAGAAATACCCATGATGGAAACCGTCACGATGAACCTCCAAAACCTGATGGACGAAGAGGGCATCAACCCCGAATTTTATTAAAAAAGGTGAAGAACAATTTTTCCAAAATCATCGGCAACTGGTTTTTGCTCCTCGGTTTCGTTGCGGCGTTCGCGGCACGAGAGGCGCACCACCTTTTTGCCCATGCCCACGAGGAAAAATTCACCTGCCGCGATGCCCGCCCAGGCGAGGCGCATATCCACGACACCCATTTTGCGGCGCACGATTGCGACCTCTGCGGTTTTTTGTTCGCGGCCGCCGAACTGCCTGATTTTCAATGGTTTGTGGAAAAACAGGCCACTTTTTTTCCCAAAAAATTCTTTTCGATTGACCCTGTTTTCAGCGATTGGCGCGACGGTTCGGTTTCGGGGCGCGGGCCGCCGAGGGGCTGATTTTTTTGTTGTTGAAATGCATTTTCGATAGCCCATTTTTCGGGTCGCCAATTGGTTTTGTGCGGCCCAGGTTCCCTACTTTTTCATAAAATACCGCCTGCCCAATAGCCCCATCGGGGCGAAATGT
>JANOQP010000270.1:0-2679 GCA_031414895.1 Saprospirales bacterium | reverse complement strand
AGCCGCCCCAGATGCCGTTGCAATCGAGCGACGGGCGGATCGAGGTGCGCTCGTTGGTCGAAAAGCCGGTTTCGCCCTGCACTTCGGCGATTTTGAGGTCTTTTTTGTAATTGACCAACACAAATGGCGCTTTCCGCATCTCCGTCCGCTCGGCATCCGGCACGATTTGCACGTCGTCGTAAAAACCGGGGATTGCGATCCGGCCTGTGTCGTCGTGCAATTGGGCGATCATTTTCGCCAAAATATTGATCGGGTTGCCCACCGCGCCGCCATAAACGCCCGAGTGCAGGTCGCGTCCCGGCCCGGTCACCTCGACTTCGAGGTACGCGAGGCCGCGAACGCCCGTCGTGAGGCTCGGCGTTTCGTTGTTGATGATGCCCGTGTCGGAACACAAAACCACGTCGCAGGCCAGCAGATCTTGGTGGTTTTCGACAAAAGGACGGAAACTCGGCGACCCGATCTCCTCCTCGCCCTCGATGCAAAACTTGATATTGCAGGGCAGTTCGCCCATTTTGATCATCGCCTCGACGGCTTTGACGTGCATAAAAGTCTGCCCTTTGTCGTCGCACGAGCCGCGCGCGAAAATCGCCCCCGCCGGGTGGACCTCCGTTTTGCGCACCTCCGGCTCGAAAGCGGGCGAGTCCCAAAGGTTGTCCGGGTCGCTCGGCTGCACATCGTAATGGCCATAAACGAGCACCGTCGGGAGGTTTTTACCGACCATTTTATCGCCCGTGACGATCGGGTGCTTCGGCGTTTCGTGGATCTTCACGTTTTCGACCCCGGCGGCGCGGAGGTGGTCGGCCACTTTTTCGGCGCAAAAACGGACATCGGCATCATGAGCGGGCTTCGCCGAGACCGACCGGATGCGCAAAAGCTCGAACAGTTCTTCGAGGAAACGGGCCTCATTGGCTTTGATATAGGACTGTGTTTTTTCCATGATGGAGACGGTTGACGGCTGACGGCGAACGGCGAACGGCGAACGGCTGGCGGTTGACGGCAGTCGATAAATGATTGATTGTCAATGTATTAAGGTGCAAATGGACATTTTTGGGTGGGCGAATATCGGCAAATTTGTAAAAATATTTGGCCGCATCTTCGCCCCAAAATCTTTCAAAAAAAATGCTGCCACCCGATTTTTCCGCCCAAATGCGCCACCAACTCGGCGAGGCCGGTTTCGCCCTTTTTGAAAACGCGCTCAACGCGCCGCCGCCCGTCAGCATCCGCCAAAATCCGTTCAAAACTGCACTTTCCGTCCGTCCGCCGTCCGCCGTCAGTCGTCCGCCGTCGACAAAAATCCCGTGGGCCAGCGGCGGCTTTTACCTTCCCGAACGCCCCGTTTTTACGCTCGATCCGACGCTCCACGCCGGCGGATATTATGTGCAGGAGGCCTCCTCGATGTTTTTGGAAAGCGCCCTCCGGCAAAGCGTGGATTTTTCCAAACCGTTGAAAATCATTGATTTATGCGCCGCACCGGGCGGAAAAAGCACGCTCATTGCCAGCCTTTTGGCCGCCGACGGGCTGCTCGTGGCGAACGAGGTAATCCGTTCGCGGGTCCCAGCTT
This sequence comes from Saprospirales bacterium, assembly GCA_031414895.1. Lineage (GTDB taxonomy): Bacteria > Bacteroidota > Bacteroidia > Chitinophagales > Saprospiraceae > JANOQP01. The sequence goes on along the minus strand of JANOQP010000270.1, from coordinate 1,118 downwards.
TGCAGGAAAATTTGGAGCGTTGGGGCTGCCCAAACGTGGCCGTCACGTCGGCCGATGCGGAAGATTTTGAACCGCTCGCGGGCTGGTTCGATGTCGTCGTCGTGGATGCGCCGTGCTCGGGCGAGGGCCTTTTTCGGAAGGATGAAAACGCGCGTTCCGAGTGGTCGCCCGCCGCCGTCGAGATGTGCGCCGGGCGGCAAAAACGGATTTTGGCGGCAGCCGAAAAACTGGTCGCGCCGGGCGGGATTTTGGTCTTTTCGACCTGCACCTACAACCGTTCCGAGAATGCGGAAAACTGCGAATGGCTGGCGCAAAACTTTGATTTTCAACCAGTTGTGCTCGACATCGATCCAAGTTGGGGCATCGAAAAAGCAGGTTTTAGCGACGGAGAGGGGTATCAATTTTACCCCCACAAAGTTCGCGGGGAGGGTTTTTTCATGTCCATTTTCAGAAAAAAAACGGGCGGCGAACTACCTCGCTTTTCAATCCCAAGTTCCTTCCAAAAAATAAAACCGCTCGCCAAGGACCTCCGAAAAGGGGCCGCCCACTGGCTCGCCGAACCGGATGGTTTTTCGTTTTTCACGACACCGAGCGGCGAGGTTTTGGCACTGCCAAAAATCCATGGATCCAGCTTTTTGATGCTCGACAAATTTTTAAAAAGCAAATGGTTCGGCGTGATGATGGGCCAGTTCAAGGGCCGCGATTTGATCCCCGACCATGCCCTCGCGCTGTCAAATTCGCTCGCTGCCGAACTGCCGCGCACCGAACTTGAACTTGCCGACGCGCTCGTTTTTTTGAAAAAGGAAAATTTGGAACTGCCCGGTTCGCCCATCGGTTGGACTTTGCCCACTTTCAAAAACCTGCCGCTCGGCTGGGTGAAAATTTTGCCGGGACGGGTGAACAATTATTTGCCGCAAAACCGGCGGATCAGGATGGCGGTGAAATAACCGCTTTTCGCCCGCAAGGGTCTGCGACCCGATGCGTTCCGCAAATTTGTAAATATGCTTTTCATAGGGATTTACAAATTTACGAATCGCCAAATCCTCATTATTTGTAACTGTTCAGGCCGGGCGTGTACCGGCGGCTTCAGCCGCCGAATTTGGCATTTTGTGGCCAAA
>JANOQP010000269.1:0-6215 GCA_031414895.1 Saprospirales bacterium | reverse complement strand
CGCGACGTGCCGGGCGCGGAACACGCCGCACAGCTCGACGTACGAGCGGCCGAACTCGGTGTGAACGAGGTCGAGGCAACCCGGACGGCCAACAACCCGCTCCTAAAACTCCGAACGGCCGCCGAGACGGGCGTTGATTTTCAGAACACGATCCTCGAATCGCTCGAGGACAATTTCACGACCAACCCCAACAAGTACAACGGCGGCGGCCTCGCCATCGCGGACATTGACAACGACCAGCGGCCCGACCTTTTTTTTATCTCGACAAATGGGCAAAACCGCCTTTTCCGCAACCTCGGCGGGCTGAAATTTGAGGACATCACCGAAAAAGCGGGCCTCAAAAGCACCGACGGTTTCGAGACTGCCGTCACAGCCGTCGATATAAATGCCGATGGCTGGCTCGATTTTTATGTCTGCCGGGCGGGGACGGAGGCGGGCAATGTGCGGCGAAACCGGCTTTTTGTCAATAATCACGACCTGACTTTTTCGGAAAAAGGCCGCGAATTTGGCCTCGACGACGCTGCCGCCAGCACGGGCGCCAACTTTTTCGATGCCGACGGCGATGGCGACCTCGACCTTTATTTGCTCAATTACCCGACCTCGGCGGACTATTCCAACAAGTTCGAAACGGGCATTTTGAACGGGCGCGACCAGCTCACAATCCCGCCGAAAAATGCGATTGACAGCGACCATTTTTATGAGAACACGGGCAGAAAATTCACCGATGCCAGTCAAAAAGCGGGCATTTCCAATCAAGCCTACGGCCTTTCCGTCTCCGTCAGCGACCTCGATTTGGACGGAAAACCGGACGTTTATGTGGGAAACGACTTCATCCACCCCGATTTGTTTTATAAAAACATGGGCGGGGGCACGTTCGCGAACCGGCTCGGCGCGGCCTTTCGCCACACCTCGCGGCATACGATGGGGACCGACCTGACGGATTTCGACAACGACGGCCTTGTGGATTTGTACGGCGTCGATATGTTGCCGATGAACAACGCCCGTCAAAAGCGCGAAATGACCACCATGACGCAGACCTTATATAATACGACCGTCCAAAACGGCTATTACGAGGCCGTCGTGCGGAATGTTTTGCAGCGAAACAACGGCAACGGGACCTTCTCCGACATCGGGTGCATGGCGGGCGTTTTTCAGACCGATTGGGGCTGGAGCGGCCTCGTTTTCGACATGGACAACGACGGGCGGCGCGATATTTCGGTGACGAACGGCTATCGGCGCGACATCAACGACCGCGATTATTTCGAGTTCGAGTTCCCCGAACTGCAAAAAAAAATCGGAAAACAGCCGCCGAAGGATTATTTCAAGGGCATCGAAAACTTCCTGAAGCTCATCCCGACCTATAAACCGCGCAACTGTTTTTACAAAAACGACGGCGGCCTCCACTTTTCGGATGTCGGCGGCGATTGGCTGACCGTGCCGCCCTCGTGGAGCTGCGGCGCGTCATGGGCGGACCTCGACGCGGACGGCGACCTCGATTATGTGGTCAATAATTTGGAGGAGCCTGCCTTTGTTTATGAAAACTTGGCCCGCCAAAACAGCCCGGCGACGGCCCATTTTTTGCAAATAAAACTTGCCGGGTCGCCTCAAAACCCGTTCGGCATCGGTGCGTCGGCGCTCGTTTTTTATGAAAACGAAAAGCAGTATTTGGAGATGAACCCGTCGCGGGGCATCTTTTCGTCGGTCGAACATTTGCTGCATTTTGGCCTCGGAAAATCGGCGACGGTCTCCAAATTGATTGTCCGCTGGCCCGATGGGAAGACGCAAACGATAATCAATTTGCCCGCCGACCAACGCCTTTTGGTGAAATATTCGGACGCTGTCGGCCCGTCGGTCGCCCATCTCTGCGCCACCAATCCTGCCGAAATCGGTCAATTTTTTACCGAAACCACTCAAAAATCGGGCATTTCGTGGACCCATCAGGAAAACAAGTTCAACGATTTTGATGTCTGGCCGCTCTCCTTTTTTCGGGAATCCGACCTCGGCCCGCTCCTCGCGACGGGCGACGTGAACGGCGACGGGCTGGACGATTTTTTTGTCGGCAACGGTTTTGACGCGCCAGCGGGACTGTTTTTGCAAAAAAAGGACGGGCAGTTTTCATCCACCAACCAGCCGCTTTTCCTTGCCGAAAAAATCTACGAAGACCACGGTTCCGTCTTTTTTGATGCCGACGGCGACCGGGACCTCGACCTTTTTGTGGTCAGCGGCGGCATGGAGGCGACCTCGCCGCAGGCTTGGCAAAACCGCCTTTTTTTGAACGACGGAAAAGGTGTTTTCACAAAATCGACGGCCCAGTTCCCGGCCACGGGCGGCATCGGTTTGCGCGTCCGCGCGGTCGATTTTGATGGAAACGGGGCCATGGACCTGGTCATCGGCGGGCGCGCCGTGGGCGCAAAATGGCCGACCGTGCCGCGCAGTGCCTTTTTGAAAAACAACGGAAATGGGCAGTTTTCGGACGCAACCGCTGCCGTTTCGCCCGATTTCGAGAAAATCGGGATGGTTTGCGACCTCCAATTTGCCGACCTCGACGGCGATAAAAAGGCCGAATTGATTGCCGTTGGCGAATGGATGCCCGTTTCTGTTTTTAAATTTGAAAATGGAAAATACGCTGACCGAACGGCCCAATTTGGCCTCGAAAAAACCACCGGGCTTTGGAACTGCCTGACCGCTGCCGACCTCGATGGCGACGGCGATATCGACCTCGCGGCGGGCAACCTCGGACTCAATTCGCGCCTCCGCGCCTCAGCGGAAAGGCCGCTCCAACTTTGGGCCGCCGATTTCGACAAAAACGGGACCATCGACCCCATCGTGACCATGTTCGAGGGCGACCGGGCCTACCCGCTGCCGCAAAAAGCATTGATCCATAAACAATTACCGGTGCTGAAAAAGCGGTTTTTGCGCTCCGAGGAGTGGGCCGCCGCGTCCATTCAGGATGTTTTTGACGAAAAACAACTTTCCGCTGCGCAAAAACTCGATGCGCGGATGCTCGAAAGTTGCTGGTTTGAGAACCAAAACGGGAAATTCGTGGCCCACGCGCTGCCCATCGAGGCCCAAATTGCGCCCGTCGCGGCCATTTTGTTCGCTGATTTTACGGGCGACGGCCAGCCCGACCTCCTTCTCGCGGGCAATAAATATGGCCTCGAAGTCGAAACAAACCGCCTCGACGCGGGCAACGGCGCACTTCTGAAAGGCGACGGGCGCGGCCATTTCTCCTTTATCGAAAACAGGGAATCGGGTTTTTGGGCGCAAAAAGAGGTGCGCGACATGGCGGTTTTGGTTGGCGCGGGCGGGAAAAGGCGGGTCGTGGTGGCCAACAACCGGGCGGGGGTGCAGGTTTTTGAGGTGCGGGAATGAAATTTGGCGGAAAGTTCAAGCCGGGAAAAGCCCCGCATCCACCAATATCTGCCGTTCCATGACCCTTTCAATTTCATTGAACAAAAACATCCGAACGGTCGCTTCGCCAATGGCCGTTTTGGGCAGGATCAATGGCCCGTCCATTTCAAAATGATCGTTCCAATTGTCGAGGCGGGGGTCAAAAAAAGGGGTCAACTCTCGGGAAACGGTGAGCGCTGTCCCCAAATCCGCGCCTTTGTTGCCATTGCAAATGCCGCAAGCGAGTGCAAGGTTTTCCGGCACGGTCTGTCCGCCATGTTTCAGGCTGCGGATATGGTCAATTTGAAATGAAAAAAGGGAATATGCCTGCGGGAGGTGGCAATATTCGCAACGGTTCATGGCGCGAACAAGCACCAGTTTTCGCAACTCGGTGGGGATATGCCTGCTCATGCTTGCATTTGGACTGCCGCCCTTGCCTTTGCAAGCCTAAAAATATGTTCGAGCATCAGGAAATGCGCGAGCTCTTCGGCCTCTTTATGGGAAATACTGCCTTCTTTTTTACGGTCAATCAGGTCCTCAAAACGGAGCTGCATCGCCTCGGAAGGCCGAAAGGCCAAGATTTTGGCCGGGGCAGCCATTGCCAAAAAATCGGCGATCTCGTCATACAAATTGAGTTGTACCATGCTCGAAAGGCTTGTTTGATGGCAAAGTTAGTGGCTTTTTTGAAATAAAATCCCCCAAATACCGGGTGAACTGCAGTTTATCGACTCAATTATTGCGGTTTCAACTTCTCGTTCCCTGCGTGCCTTTCCCGGTCGCGCCCCGTCTTTTTGGCCAAATTTTTTTGCAAAGCCTCGGTCAAATCTACGCCCGTCTGGTTGGCGAGGCAGATCAAAACGAACAGCACATCGGCCATTTCGTCGGCAAGGTCGTCGTGCGCGGTCGCGGCGTTTTCAGACTTTTTAAAGGACTGCTCGCCGTAGATCCGGGCCATGAGCCGGGCCATTTCGCCGACCTCTTCCATCAAAACGGCGGTGTTCGTCAGCTCGTTGAAATAGCGAACGCCGATAGTTTTTATCCAATTATCGACGGTGGATTGTGCTTCTGCGATGGTCATTTTTTGCCTTTTTACTTTTGCCTTTTGCCTTAAACTTCCGGGATGAAAATTTCGACGCGCGTCCCGGTTTTCCCGGTGTTTGGGTCGTCCGCAAGGTCGCTCGTGGTGACCCATTCGCCGACTCGCCTGCCCGCCGAGCGGTGCAAAAGGGCAAGCCGTTCCTCGGTTATTTCGCGCCCACGGGAGCGGTGTTTGTGGTTTTCGGGGTTTTCGGAATTGCGCTTGACCATTTCACGCCAGCCAAAACCATCGTCCTCGACGGTGCAAAACAGCGTTTGGTCGTCATTTTCGGTGAACGAGATTCGGATATGCCCGCCCCCGCGCGGCTTGATGCCATGCTCGATCGCGTTCTCGACATACGGCTGGATGATCATCGTCGGGATGCGGATAAAATCGGTTTCGAGGTCGTCGGCGGCGACTATTTCAAAGGTGAGTTTTTCGCGGAAGCGCAATTTTTGGTTGATCTCGAGGTAGTTCTGCAAAAACTCGATCTCGTCCTCGAGCGTGATCGTCTCGGCGTTCGAGAGGTCGAGCGCGCGCCGCATGAGCCGCGAAAACTGGATCAACCAGTTGCTCGCGTCGGCGGCCTTGCCGGTCATCAAAAGCGACTGCACCGAGTTGAGCGCGTTGAACACAAAATGCGGGTTCATCTGCGCCCGCAGGGCTCGGAGTTGGAGGCTCACGGCCTGGTTTCGGGCGAGTTCGGCCTCGCGGCGGCGGTTTTCGGCACCGTAGCGGATGCTGACCTCGTTCACTTTTTCGTCCCGCAATTCTTGGGCATATATCCGCGAAAGTTGGTCGGCCAGCCTCGAATGCTTGAAGGCCTTTTCAAAATCCTTTTTATCGGCAAAATATTCCCCGACCATCCGGCAGAGGTCGGCGGCGTGGCCGATGTTGTCGCCCAATTGGCCCAGCTCGACGGCCCGGTTGAGGTGTGCCTCGGTCTGTTCATCGTCATTTTTTATCAAAAAAATCTGCGCCAGATAAGCCTCGACAAGGCTCAAATTGGTGAAATCGGCGGGCTTTTTCGGCTCGCCGTAAAGGTCAATCGCCCGGCGGAGGAATTTTTCGGCCTCCTCATCATTGCCATATTTGATGTACAGGAAGCCGAGGTTGGCCGTTGCCGAGGCGCGGGCCTCGCGGTTGGCGTCGTCCTCCGACTCGTTCGCTTTTTTGTAAAAATTGGCCGCCTTTTCGGCATCGCCGAGTGCGCCAAAGGCTCGTCCGGCATTCAAAAAAAGCCAAGAAATGCGCGTCCGGAGGCCGTTCGGCTCGGCTATTTTGAGGGCCCGCAAAGTGGCCTCGGCAGCCGCTTCGAGGTCGCCGTTTTTTTGGTAGATTTCATAAAGCCCGCCCTCGATGCGTGTGCGAAAGGCGAGTTCGCGCGGCTCGTCGGCATCCGTCAGTTTTGCCATAAGCCGTTGAGTATCAAGCATTTGCATCAATGCTTGGTCGCGATTTCCCTCATGTAGCTTCAAGAAGGCATCGCGCCCGGTCAGCCGTGCGACGAGCCGGGGGTCGCCCTTTTTTTTGATAAAATTGCGGACCAGTGAAAGGGTTTCCTCGGCAAGTTCGAGCTGTCCGAGATTGGTTTGGACGGCAGCAAGTTCGAGCCGGGCATCGGCCAACAACCGACGGTCGCTGCCTTTTTCAAGCAGGTTGATGGCGGTGGAAAAATGCGCCGCCGCCTCGCTGAACTGGTATTTTTCGTTAAAAAGTTGGCCGCGTAAAAAGTGCCAAAGTGCCC
>JANOQP010000268.1:0-2811 GCA_031414895.1 Saprospirales bacterium | reverse complement strand
GTGTTGTAAAAAAAGAACGAAAAAATATCCGCCTGCTCGTCGATGATCTTGGAGGTCGGTTTGCCCGCGCCGTGGCCCGCGTCGGTCTCGATGCGGATCAAAACCGGGTTGTCGCCCTTGTGCGATTTTTGGAGCTGCGCGGCAAATTTGAACGAGTGCGCCGGCACCACCCGGTCGTCGTGGTCGCCCGTCGTGACGAGGGTCGCGGGGTATTCGATGCCATCTTTCAGGTTGTGCAGCGGCGAATATTTTTTCAGGAACTCGAACTGTTTTGGGTCGTCCGCCGAGCCATATTCGGGCACCCAGCCCCAACCGATGGTGAATTTGTGGAACTTCAACATGTCCATCACCCCGACCGCCGGGAGCGCGACGGCGAACAAGTCGGGCCGCTGCGTCATCGCTGCGCCGACCAAAAGGCCGCCGTTCGAGCCGCCCGAGATCGCGAGTTTTTGGCGCGAGGTGTATTTTTCGGCAATCAAATATTCAGCTGCCGCGATGAAATCGTCGAACACGTTCTGCTTTTTATCGAGCATCCCCGCCTTGTGCCAGTCCTCGCCATATTCGCCGCCGCCGCGCAGGTTGGGCATGGCGAAAACGCCGCCGTTTTCGAGCAAAACGATGCGCGATGTCGAGAAACTGGGCGTGAGCGGGATGTTGAAACCGCCGTAGCCGTAGAGCATCGCCGGGTTTTTGCCGTCGAGTTTGAGGCCCTTCTTATGGACAATGAACATCGAGACCTTCGTGCCGTCCTTCGATGGGTAAAAAACCTGTTTCGTCTCAAAATCGTCCGGGTTGAACTTGAGTTCCGGGCGAAAAAACGGCTTCGATTGGCCCGTCTCCACGTCATATTGATAAATACTGCCGGGGTCTGTGAAGCTCGTAAAGGTGTAAAAAAGCTGTTTTTCGTCCGCATATCCCGCAATTCCGCTCGCCGACCCGATGCCGGGGAGCGTAATTTCCTGCTCGCCGGTGCCGTCGTATTCAAAACGGGAGAGGCGCGTGGTGGCGTTTTTCAGATAGTCGCAAAAGAGCTTGCCGCCGCCCGTGGCCGCGCTTTGGAGGAGGTCGGTGCGTTCGGCGACGACGGTCTTCCAGTTGGCCCGATCGGGCGCGGAGGGGTCCACTTCGACAATCCGGTATTTCGGCGCGCCGACATCGGTGGTCATCAAAAATTTGCCGTTGATGGCCGCGAACGGGTTGTTTTTATTGGTAAATCCGGTGAAAATGGGCGTAAAACGATTGCCCGGCTGGTCGAGGTCCTTAAAATAGGTCTCAAAACCGTCCGTCCCGGTGGCAGCCGTCAGCCAAAGCCAACGTTCGTCCTCGCTCGTCGAAACGCCGTGGTAGATTTTTGGCTGTTTTTTGTTCTCATAAATGAGCTGGTCGCGCGATTGGTCGTCGCCAAGTTTGTGGAAATAGACGGCATGAAATGAGTTGGCCCCGCTGATTTCGCTGCCCTTTTTGGGCTCCGGGAAGCGCGAATAATAAAAGCCGTCGCCCTTCCAAGCTGCGCCCGAAAATTTCACCCAGCGCAAAACATCGGGCAGTTCGCGGTTCGTCGCGACTTCGCGGACGCGGATTTCCTGCCAATCCGAGCCGGCAGCAGATTGCGTATAGGCGACGTATTTTTTGTTTTTTGAAATCCCGAGGAGCGAGACGGCGGTCGTGCCTTTTTCGCTCATTTTATTGGGGTCGATGAAAACTTCGGGCTGGCCGTCGTTGCCTTTTTGGCGATAAATGACCGCCTGGTTTTGCAGCCCGTCGTTTTTATAAAAGAAATAATAGTCGCCCGCAGCCTGCGGCGAGCTCACTTTTGGGAAATTGAACAAGTCGGCATACCGCTTTTTGATGGCCTCGCGGAACGGGATTTTTGCCAAATAATCTTGCGTCACCCCGTTTTGGGATTTGACCCAGGCACCTGTTTCGGCGGACGTGTCGGCCTCGAGCCAACGATAGGGGTCGGCCACTTTTGAGCCGTGATAATCGTCGATGGCGGTCTCGTCGGCGCGGGTCGGGTTGTATTTTACGGCAATTTTTGGGTTGTCCGAGGCTTGAGCGGGCGGGTTTTGCATACAGTTTTGGAAGGAAAAAAGGGTGACAAAAGCGAGCAAAAGACAAGGCAGGGCGGTGCTTTTCATAAAATAAGCGTTTGGATGGATGGATTTTTTTGAACTTGAAATGACCGCCAAAATAACCGGACGTTGCGCAAACGGTGCGCAAATTCGACAAAGGGCATAGAGAATATTGCCAATCCGGCATCAAAAGCCGTCAGGTGAAAAGCCTACCGAGATAAAAATCCTCCTTCGCGCTCATCGCGGCACGGAGTTCGGGGCTTTTGTCGGAATGCCCGGCGAGGTGCAACAGTCCGTGGACCATCACGCGGCAGATTTCGTGGTGAAAAGTTGCGCCGAGGCCGGTCGCATTTTCGCGGACGCGATCAACGGAAATAAAGACATCGCCCTCGATTTTTTCGTCCGAATATGGGAACGTGATGACATCCGTCAGGTCATCGTGGTCGAGGTGTTCGACGTTCATTTTATGGAGGTATTCGTCGCTGCAAAAAATATAGGTGACCTCGCCGAGCGGCTTGCCCTCGGTCACTGCAGCCGCAGAAAGCCATTCCGAAACGGCTGTTTCAGGTGGGCAATCAACAGAAATATCCTCAAAATGGAAATAAATGCCCGGTTCGGAAGCCTCCTGCCCAACTTCGGGAAAATCCGGAAAGTTCAAAGTTTCCATTTCATTTCAACGGTGCTGCCACCGTTTTTAAACGAACAATGGTCACTGCAGGCCTTCATCAAAAAGACACCG
>JANOQP010000267.1:0-8060 GCA_031414895.1 Saprospirales bacterium | reverse complement strand
GCCAAAACCGGAATTTGCCCGGCCTTCCGGTATGAACAGTTTTGAGGTATTGGCCAAAAAAACATCGGCGGGCCAGGCGGATAAAATTGCCCCGAAAGGGTTTGTATTTGGGGAATGGTACGGCCAGTTTGTGCTGCCCGTTTTGCCCCAAAAAGTGGCGCGTATTTCGGCGAAACCTATTGATAATCAACCAGTTGCCGTGGCAATTGCGGTCGTTCCAATTATTGAAAAGCGCATTGAGAAGCCTGTAAAAAAAGTTGTGTCAGTCATCGACGACCCGGAAAAACAGCGCGAGGCTGCGGTCAAAAAATTGGTCAAAAGGAGCGTGAAGGAAAAGGACGAGATCACTTCCGAAACCCTCGCAAAGCTTTACGCATTGCAGGGCTACAAGGACAAAGCCCTTTCAATGTATCAAAAACTGATGCTTGTTTTTCCGGAAAAAAATGCGACGTTTGCGGCCGAAATCGAAAAACTGGGCCGGTAGCACACCAAAACCGGCATGAACCGCATCCTTTTTTTTAAAAAAAATATCATGGCTCTCACACTTCTTGTCGTCCTTATTTCCATCGTCAGCGCACTTTTGATCGCCTCGATCTTGATCCAAAACCCAAAAGGCGGCGGCATTGATGCCTCGATGGGCGGCTCTGCCAGCCAAATGTTCGGCGCGACCCGCTCGGCGGATTTTGTCGAAAAAGCAACTTGGTGGCTCGGCGGCGCGCTCCTCATCCTCTGCGTCCTCACGGCGTTGCTCGTATCGGGCGGCAGCACGGGCGGCGTGGAAAACATCCCGCTCCAAACGCAGCAATGATTGCTGGTTTTTATCGGGGAAAAAGACCCGGGATTCGGTAAAGCGAACTCCGGGTCTTTTGTTTTTGCCCGGTAAGGCAGAAATAAATTTCCGGGCAACCGGGCTGCCATTTCGTCACCCCCATTTTTAATTCCCAATAGCAAAACTGCCAAAAAACACCAACCTTCTGCAAAAATGTCAGCCAAAAACGGATGGCACAGGAAATGCAGGAGTGCTTTTACTATTCAAATTCATCAGTTCACCAAACTCAAAACAGTTCAATCTATGAAGCCAATAGCAGACCGCGTGGTTGTGAAACCGGCACCCGCCGAAGAGAAAACAAAAGGCGGCATCATCATCCCGGACACGGCAAAGGAAAAACCGCAGCGCGGCGAGGTCATCTCGGTCGGCCCGGGCAAAAAGGACGAAAAAATGACCGTCAAAAAAGGCGATATCGTCCTTTATGGAAAATACGCCGGGCAGGAGCTCCAATATGAGGGTGTCGATTACCTCATCATGCGCGAAGAGGATATCCTTGTTGTCATTTAGGTTATTGAAAATTAGCAAATTCCCACATTCACAAATTATCTAATTAAAAAATATGTCCAAGCAAATCAGCTTCGATACCGATGCCCGGGCCCGGCTCAAATCCGGCATTGACCAATTGGCGAATGCCGTAAAAGTGACCCTCGGGCCAAAAGGCCGCAACGTGATCATCCAAAAATCGTTCGGCGCACCGACCATCACGAAGGACGGCGTGACCGTCGCAAAGGAAATTGAGCTCGACGACCCCGTGGAAAACATGGGCGCGCAAATGGTGAAAGAAGTTGCCTCGAAAACCGCCGACGCGGCAGGCGATGGCACGACGACTGCGACCGTTTTGGCACAGGCGATGGTCAATGCCGGCCTCAAAAATGTCGCCGCCGGATCCAATCCGATGGACCTCAAGCGCGGGATTGACAAGGCCGTGAAGGTAGTCGTCCAACATTTGAAGGGCCAAACAGAGATCATTGGCAACGATTTTGACAAGATCCAACAGGTTGGCGCGATCTCCGCGAACAACGACGAGGCCATCGGAACGCTCATTGCCGATGCCATGAGGCGCGTCACGAAGGACGGCGTGATCACCGTCGAGGAGGCAAAGGGCACCGATACTTATATGGAAGAAGTGATCGGGATGCAGTTCGATCGGGGCTACCTGTCGCCGTATTTCATCACCGATGCCGAGAGCATGACGGCAGAATACGAGAACCCGTACATCCTCATCACGGACAAAAAAATCTCCAATATGCAGGAAATCATCCCTGTTTTGGAGAAATCGCTGCAAAGCGGCCGCGCACTTTTGATCATCGCGGAAGACGTTGAGAGCCAGGCCCTCGGTGTTTTGGTGGTCAACCGCCTCCGCGCAAACCTCAAAATTTGCGCCGTCAAGGCCCCCGGTTTTGGCGACCGCCGCAAGGCCATGCTCGAGGACATCGCCATCCTCACGGGCGCGACCGTCATCAGCGAGGAAAAAGGATACAAACTCGATTCCGCCGATATCGAACACCTCGGCACCGCCGAAAAAGTGACCATCGACAAGGACAACACGACCGTTGTCGGCGGCAAGGGCGATGTGAACCTCATCAAGGCCCGCGTTGCCGAGATCAAAAAACAGATCGAGGGCACGACGAGCGATTATGACCGCGAGAAATTGCAGGAGCGTTTGGCAAAAATGGCCGGCGGTGTCGCTGTCCTTTATGTCGGCGCAGCCACCGAGGTCGAGATGAAAGAGAAAAAAGACCGCGTGGACGACGCGCTCCATGCCACCCGCGCAGCCATCGAAGAGGGCATCGTGGCGGGCGGCGGCGTCGCACTTGTCCGCGCCATCCGCAGCCTCGACAACCTCAAAGGCATCAACGAGGACGAGACAATCGGCATCGCCATCATCCGCAAATCGCTCGAAGCACCGATCCGCATCATCTCCGAAAACGCAGGCGTGGACGGCTCCGTCGTGTTGCAGCGCGTGGCCAATTCGCGCGACGCGATGGGCTACAACGCCCGCACCAACAAATACGAGGACCTGAAAAAAGCGGGTGTCATCGACCCAACAAAAGTGACCCGCATCGCCCTCGAAAACGCCGCCTCGATTGCCGGGATGGTCTTGACGACCGAATGCGTCATCAACGACCGCCCGAAAAAAGAAGCCGGCGGCGGACATGGCCACGGCGACATGGGCGGCATGGGCGGCATGATGTAATCAATTGACTTTCAGTTGTTTAGGGATAAAAAAAAGGTCTCGCCGGGTTTTGGCGGGGCCTTTTTTTGTGGAAAATGTTTCGAGAAGGTGCGCAAATAATGGGCTGTTGGCCCTGCTCGACCGTGCGCCCTTTCTATTTTGGTTTTGATGTTTTTACCCTTTCTCCCCCCATCGGTACGCTCCCCCCAGGTCAAGCCCCGCGAGGTCCAAAACACGGTCGACGACGGTCGCGGCAACGGCCTCCACCGTTCCCGGTTTGGAATAAAAACTGGGGCAGGCGGGCGCAATGATGGCCCCGGCTTCGGTCAAACTGACCATGTTCCGCAGGTGGATGAGGCTCAACGGCGTGTCGCGCGGCATCAAAATGAGCCGCCGCCGCTCCTTTAAGATCACGTCCGCCGCCCGCGTGATGAGGTCGTCGGAGACCCCGGCAGCGATCCGGCCCAGCGTCCCCATCGAACAGGGGCAAACGATCATCGTCCCAAAACGCGCCGATCCGCTGGCAAATGGGGCCATAAAATCCCGTTTTTCGTAAAAATCGAACGGATAGCTGCCCGGCTCGAACGTCTCGCCAAGTTCGAGCTGCCAGTTGAACCGCGCATTTTCGGAAAAAACAACACCGACCGCCGACCATTGGTCGCGCATGGCGGCCAAGCGGTCGAACAAAACCTTCGCATAGACCGAGCCGCTGGAACCGGTGACCGCGATGACCAATTTTTTCTTTTCCATGAGTAAATGGCTTTACATTTTCCATAACAAAAAACCCGTTGGCGTTTCGTCAATTAGCCCGACTTTTGAGCCGCCAATCAACCGGGTTTCACTAATTAAATGCTCCTTTTGATGAAAAATTTCAACTTTTCCGCAATTGCCCTTTTGCTCGCCTGTGGCTTTTTGGCAGCGTTCGCACAACCAAGACCGGCTCAAAAAACCACCACCGAGGTCCAATGGCTGACCTTTGAGCAAGCTGTCGAACTCAACAAGACCAAGCCAAAAAAGATCGCGATCGACGTGTTCACCGAGTGGTGCGGCTGGTGCAAGCGCATGGACCAAACCACTTTTGTGGACGCGGAGGTGACGAAATACCTCGTCGACAATTTTTACTGCGTGAAGCTCGACGCAGAACAAAAAGCAGACATAAACTGGAACGGGCAGACCTTCAAACACGTCCTTCCGGAGGGCCAAAAGAGGGGGATAAACACGTTCGCGTACTCTCTTTTGGACGGCAAATTGGGCTACCCGACAATAGTCTACCTCAACGAAAAATTTGAGCGCATCATGATTTCGCCGGGCTACAAAGAAGTCCCAGACATGATGAAGGAGCTCCGTTTTGCTGCCGACGAGATCTGGAAAACGAAGACCTGGGAGGATTATAAAGCGGGGAAATAAAGGAGTTTCGAGTTGCCCAACTTTGATAGATTTCAATAAAAAATGACTGAAAACCGCCCAAATTTTAAAAAAAACAAACAGGTTTTGATCCTGTTGGCCCTCGCGGTCGGCAGTTTTTTTTCGTGCCATCCGACAAAAAAAACCGTCGAGACCACGCCCGCGACGGAGGTCCATTCCGCCAATTTTTTGACCAAAAAGTTGGCCGATGCCCTCATCAAGACCGACCGCCTTTCGGCCCGCGCCAACCTCAAGATCCGTTCTGAAGCGCAAAACCTCGACGTGGTGGCCAACCTGTTTTGGGTGCGCGACAGTTGCCTTTGGGTGCAGGTCAAAAAGTTCGGCATCGAGGGTGCGCGGGCATTGGTCCGGCAGGATTCGGTGTTCGTGATCAACCGGCTCGACCAGACGTATTTTGCGGAAAGCATCGAATATTTGACAGAAAAATACCAGTTGCCCGCGCAATTTGAGGTCATCAACGCGCTCATTTTGGGAAAACCCTGGCTTTTCCCGGGCGTAAAACTTGAAACGACGGTCGAAAACGGCGCGCACAAAATCGAGGCGACCGACCGCGAAAACCGCTTTTTGGAGACCATTTTTATTAAAAACGACCCGTTTTTGCTCGAAAAATGGGCCATCGCCTCAAAAACCGGGGGCCAAACGGTCGATGCCAGTTTCCACGATTGGCGGACGGGGCCGGGCGGATTGGGCCATTTTTCGTTCCTTCGCACGGTCGAGTTCGGTAGTGCCGCTTCCGGCGCGACAAAAGTGGTGGCCGAATTGAGCGACCTCGAAATCTTTCCAACCAAAACTTTCCGCTTTGAGATTCCGGCACATTATAAAAGGGTTTCCGCAGGCCAATAGGATTGGCCACGGGGGCAATACGGCGCGGCAGCTTTTGATTTTATTGGTTTTCGCGCCATTTTTCCTTTTTGGGCAATCAAAAAAATCGCTCGAAGAGAAGCGGCAGCGGCTTTTGAAGGACATCAAAACCACGTCCAGCCTGCTGAAAAAGACGACTCAAAAGCGCGAGGCAACGCTCGATCGGTACGTCGTTTTGCAAAAACAGATCAACCGCCGCGAGGAACTTGTCCAAAACCTTGCCGACGCTGTGGCCGCTGCCGATTCGTCCATTTCCCGAAATGAAACAGTCATTTTCAGCCTCTCGAACGATGTCGAGCGGATGAAATCAGATTATGGCCGTATGGTCAGGGCAGCTTTCCGGCGGAAAAAAACGACGCACCCGCTGCTTTTTTTGTTGAACGCAGAGACACTCAACCAGGCTTTTCGCCGACTTTTTTTCCTGAAAAAATATGGCGCGGGCCGTCGGAAACAGTCGGACGCGATTGATTTTACCCAAAAAATGTTGGCTCGAAAAGTGGTTTCCATCGAGGAGGGCCGGCGGGAAAAACACGCGCTTTTGCTGGAGGCGACCGGCCAAAAAGAGGTGCTCGCGACCGAATCGAACAATAAAGAGATCTTGTTGAAAAGCCTCGAAGGCGATCAGGAAAGGCTCAAAACCGAGCTTCGCGATAAGGAAAAAGCCCACGAAAAACTCAACCGTGCCATCGAAGAAATCATCCGCGCCGAGGTCGAAAAACGCGCCGAGGCCGCCAAAAAAGAGGCCGACCGCCGCGCCGGGGCCACCCAAAAAAAACGAGAGGCCGAGCAAAAAACCGCTGAAAAACCATCGAAACTGCCCAGTTCGCCCGGAAAAACGAGCGAAAAGCCGAAAATTTCCGCGCCCGCTGAAACCAACGAAACGGAGGACGCGACGACCGCCGATTTCCGGAAATTGCGCGGCAAAATGGCTTGGCCCGTCGAGTCTGGCTTTATCTCAAAAAATTATGGCCGCCAGCCCCACCCTACTTTGAAGGGCATCCAGATCACGAACAACGGCATCGATATCCGCACCGAAAACGATGCGCAAGTGCGGGCCGTTGCCGAGGGCGTGGTCGCGGGCGTGCAGTTCGTGCCGGGCCACGACAACCTGATTATCGTCCGGCATGGCGATTTTTATACCGTTTATTCAAATTTGAGCGAGGCTTGGGTGAAATCCGGGCAGGTCGTCGGCGCAAAACAGGGGCTGGGCCGCGTCCGTTTCAACCAAATGACGGAGACCTCGGAGGTGCATTTTGAGGTGTGGCAGGGAAAAGAACGGCTCGACCCGACGGGGTGGGTGAAGAAGTGATTTTTAAAATTCAAACGCAAATTCAAAACCAAAAGGCCACACCCGCGATTGAATTTGCTTCAATCATTGGCGGATTCCGCGCGTTCTTCTTCCCAATTTGTATTCGCAAAAACGACGCAGACGACACCAGCCAAGATCATCACGACCTTCACCAAAAAACCAAGTAACGGGACGCTTTTCGATTCGATAAAGGTCAAAAATGCCCATCGCGCACCTACGAGCGTCATCGTCAGCGAGGTGATGCCGAGCACAAAAAGGAGGAAACCGAGGGTCATCAGCCAGCTTTTTTTCATAATCAAGTTATTTTGGGCGAAGGTCGCAGGAAATTCAAAATCAAGTTCAAAAATCAAGTTCAAAGGGCCGCCGCCGGGAGATTTTTACAAACCTTCGACAAGGGCTTTTTTTGTTTTTGGATTTGCACTTGAATTTGAATTTACTTTCGCCCCGCCTAACCAACCGCGCGAATGGTCAAAATAATTGAGTGCCCACGCGATGCCATGCAGGGCATCCAACATTTCATCCCGACGGATTTGAAGGTCCGCTACATCCAACAATTGCTCGCCGTCGGGTTCGATTCGCTGGATTTTGGCTCGTTCGTCTCACCAAAGGCCATTCCCCAGATGCGCGACACGGCGGAGGTTTTGGCCGGCCTCGACCTTTCGGCGACGCGCACGAAGCTCCTCGCCATCGTCGCCAACGAGCGCGGCGCGGAGGATGCCTGCCGCTTTTCCGAGATCAAGTACCTCGGCTACCCGTTTTCCGTTTCCGAGACTTTTCAATTGCGCAACACCAACGCGACCATTGCGGAATCGGTCGAGCGGGTGCTTTTTATCCAAAACCTTTGTGAAAAACACGGAAAAAAACTCGTGCTCTATATTTCGATGGGATTCGGCAACCCGTATGGCGACCCGTGGAATGTCGAGATCGTCCAAAAATGGGTGGACGACCTGGCAGATGACGGCATCCGGATTTTCTCTTTGAGCGACACGATTGGCGTTTCGAACCCGCAAAACATCGCTTATTTGTTCCAAAACCTTGTCCCAAAATACCCCGATGTCGAGTTCGGGGCGCACCTGCACACGACGCCAAACCTTTGGTACGAAAAAATCGAGGCCGCATTTGCCAGCGGTTGCCGCCGTTTTGACGGTGCACTGCGCGGATTTGGCGGCTGCCCAATGGCAAAAGACGAACTAACGGGCAATATGCCGACCGAAAACGTCATCCATTTTTTTGACGAAATCGGCATCGAAACCGGGCTCGACCGGCTCGAACTGGCCCGGTCGCTGCATTTGAGCGGCGCGGTTTTTTAGGAATTTCACCAATCGAGTAGGAGAAAGTTAGCCCATCCGGTCGAACCGAATGCGGCTAACTTTCGTCCTCTCACACCACCGGACGTACGGTTCCGTATCACGGCGGTTCACCGGGATTTGCCCCGGATTCGGGTGTACATAGCCAGCATG
>JANOQP010000266.1:0-4370 GCA_031414895.1 Saprospirales bacterium | reverse complement strand
TCGTTGATAATTGCACTTGCAGCGGCGTGACAACCACCGAATCGTTCACCAATGGGCAGGTTGTCACGAATGCAGTCTCCTTTACGAACAAGGATATTTGCCTGAATGGGACGGTGACCTTTACAAACACCGTGACCTTTACCAATTGCAGGGTTTTTGCGACGCCACTAAGCAACATCATCATTGCTCCGACCGGGAAATTGATTGCTAATTCCAATACAATATTCAAGCCTTGCAGTCCAGGAACTATTTTCAACTGGACTGGGATCACGGTCAACAGGGGAACAGTCGACCTAAATGCCGTTACTATTGAACGAGCGTTCAATGGGCTTGTTTTCATGCCCGGGTCGTTCTATACGAAGACCAAAATCGTCAATTCCGATTTTCTCTTTAACCTGTTTGGGATCCATTTGGGCGACCCTTCCGGGGCAGCTTCGCCGAGTTTCACGTTTGCGCCCGCTTTGTTCAGCGAAAACCTTTTCAGGTCTGGAAGCGGCCTCGGCACGGCGGGGATTTTCGCAACAAACTGCATTGCCCAAATTGGCAAAACCACGACTGCCAAAATGAACATTTTCGAGAGTTTTAATGAGGGCATCAGGGCCGACAAATCCACGCTTGTTGTGCGCAAGTGCAGGTTCAGCAAGTTCAACCCGATTTTCACCACCGAATCTACCGGTATTTCGACGACAAACTCGAACGTGAGCGTACACAATTGCCAGTTTTCGCTGAACGATTTTGGCATCAAGAGCCTCAAGGCATCCGCCGCTTTGACGGTGAAAAACTGTTCGTTCACTACGGTCAAAAAAATGGGCATCAACATGACGCACAACAACCTGAAGGGCAATATCAAAATCGACCACGACACTTTTACGATGAACAATGTCCAAGAAAGGTCGGCGATTATGGTACAGCGGTTCCCGAACCCGGCAAGTAGTGTGGATTTCGCCAACCATATCAGCTACAACATCTTCACGATGTCGGGACCGAAGAACTTTAACAACATCTCCATTTGTGAAATCGTGAAGATTGATGCACCCATGCACGGTGGCGACGTATTCAGGATCGACTGGAACCAGATCAATGTGAACACAGCCGAGGACAATATCCACGGGATCCGGTTGGATGGCAAATCCGACCGTTATTTGATGACCCACAACGCATTGAACTACAATGCCACAGCCATGCCAGACCAAACCGTGGAGACCTTGGGAATCTCGATTTTCAACGTCGGCGGCATTGGCAACCGCTTGACCAACAACAGGGTTACAGGCGCGGCGTTTTTCGCAAACGGCACAAACACGGACAATTCTTGGATAAAATGCGGCATCCACAACACGCTTTCACCAAACTGGGTCATCTGCACCGATACGGTGGACAACTGTTTCCGGGGGGCACATTTTGATGGGTTGGTCAACTATTGCGACTTCGCAAACTGCCGGATCGGCCAAGCCTTCAACGGGATTGAGTGCAAAAAGGAGGGCAGTAACGCGACCAACATGGGACACCAAGCTTATCATAACAATCGGTGGCTGACAAATTCGAGTGACTATGTCGGCAAAGGGGCTCGATATTCTGATGGAGGAGACCCGACCTTTCTATTTCATGTCCAAAAAACGCCTCTGTTTCTTCAACCACCGACACTTTTTCCGTTACAAGACTGGTTTAAAGTCGATCAACTTGTCCCGGTTCAACCCAATTCCAGTTGCACTTATCCCGGAGACACAATAGTAGTTGGTTCAAAAATCAACGAGGTCGAGAAGCAAATCATCGATGGTACATTCACGGACATCAGTGCAGCGGGCGAGTGGGATGCAAAACAGACCCTTATTTATAGGTTGCTTAAAACTCCTTCCCTTGTCGGCACTTATGCCCCGGCGGCCAATTTCTTGACAGCCAACCAATCCACATCGGCCTATCTGTATGCCAACGCAGAAAAGATGGTCGTAGATGCGGTCGATTTTGACCAAAACCAAATCAGCCGATTGGACAACTGGACGGGCAATTTCATCACGGCACAAACGCAACTCGTTCAAATTGATTCGTTGATAGAAACCTACCAATCCGGGTCTGTTCCCACAAATTTGGAGCAACAGCAAGAGGCCAAACTGAACGACCTCCTGACCAGCAGCGACAGCATCGTACAAATCCAGTCCGAAATGGGGCTTTCGCGCGACAACAAGCTCACCAACGCCTATATCTATGTTTCCGGCCTCGGCAACTCAACTGATTTTGAGGCAAACTACAAAATGGCCTTGACGCTCAAAATCAAATTGGCGCGCAACAATGAGCTTTCGCAGGCCGAAATCGAATCACTCCATGTGATGTTGAACCAATGCCCGTTGGACGGCGGAAATATGTGCCGATCGGCGACCGTCTATTTGCCCACTGGCGAGGGGGCGCAATACCATAGCGAAGAACGGCCAGACCCTTGCGCACCCGAAAACAGGGCTTCCAAAAACGGTGCAGAAAACCAAACCCGCTCCCTTTTGACCGTTGCGCCCAACCCAACCAGTTCCGATATAACCGTCTGGACTGACTTGCAGGGCGATGGAAAATGGACAATTTCAAACGTTCACGGCAAAATCGAACTTGAACAAGCCCTTACTTTTTCAACGGGTTCACCGTTCTCAATCAACCTTGACCGATTGAGCAACGGCGTACATTTCTTGACCGTCCATTTGAACAGCGGCGTGAAAGCGACGCAAAAAGTGGTCATCTCCCGTCTTTAAACTCTTCTTGATTTACCTTGGGGTATCCTCGTGTTGCACGGGGATACCCTGTTTTTGTTTTGATAAAATGAAAAATTGCTTATTTTTTTGCATAATTATACCCCAATTGATTTTTGCACAATACAATTCCATTTGGATTGGCGGCACACCCGGGATTTTCCCAGCTGACAGTTTTGGCGGGAGCATGATGCGCATTTATCCAGATACCACAGTTGTAGAAATATTCGATATGCCTATGTACATGCTTGAATCCACCACGATAATATCAAAAGGACCGGATCAATTGGAATTTTATTCCAACAATTGTATAATTATCAACCGCAACCATGAAATCATGGACGGTGGCGACAGCCTGTGGCACCCTTCAGAACAACATACCGAGGAAAGCTGCACAAAAGGTTACGGAAATGCCATTCTCCGAAGGGGGATTTTGGCGATGCCAATTCCTGAAAAAGAAAACCGCTACCTCCAACTTTATCTTCGGTACGATACCCTAACTGACTTCAACTACTTCCCCACAACCCTTTTGTCGTGTGAAATTGATATGAATCAAAACAATGGTTTGGGGAAAGTGGTCAACCCAAAAAAAATCATCCTTAAAGACACCTTTGCCGATCAGATGGACGTGGTCAGGCATGGAAACGGGAGAGATTGGTGGATTTTTATCGACAAAGTCGGCACAAATAAGTTAAGGGCATTTTTACTGACTCCTGATGGCATTGTAGGTCCCTATTTGAAAGACACTCCGTTCAATTGGAGTTTTCCGGCTATTAATTATAATTTGTTTGAGTCACAATTTTCACCTGATGGCAAGTACTATGCGCGGATAGATTTTGACAAAAAAGTCCTTCTTTCCAAATTTGATAGATGTACGGGTGAGTTTTCATGCCCATTACTTTTCGATTTTGATATTTTAGACGAACAAAACGGGGGAGTGTCTTTCTCACCCAATAGTCGATTTTTGTATGCAAATACGGCAACCAAACTATTCCAGTACGATTTACTGGCATCAAACATTGATTCAAGCCGTTTATTGATTGATACATATGACGGGTTTCAAGATATTCCTGGTATTTTTAAAACATATTTTTCTACCTCGCAATTATTGGCCGATGGGAAAATTTACATGAGTCCGGGATTCAATAGCAGATACCTGCACGTCATAAATAAACCAAACGAACGCGGTAAAGCCTGCAATTTTGCACAGCATAGTGTCAACCTGCCAACTTTTGCCGGGGATTCCTTCCCAATGTACCCAAACTTCAACCTCTACGACTGGCAAAACAGCCCTTGCGACACCCTCGGAATAGACCCAATCGAACCGGAAAGGCCGTATTTAAGCCCGGATGTGTTCCGCCTCATCCCCAACCCGGCCAGCGACCATGTGGAGGTCATCATCCCCGAGGATTGCGGGAAAGGCCAGATAACGGTCTATAACTCAACGGGTTATAGGATGACCAAACAGAAAATCGACCTCACAAACGGCTATCATTTTGAGGGTTTGGACACCCACGATTGGAACGCGGGGATTTATTTCGTGGAGTTTATTTCGGAAATGAACATGCGTTTTTTTAAGAAACTGGCAATTGTAAAATAAGCACACGGATAAAAGAAACCTCAAAACCAAAAAGCCGCTATCGA
>JANOQP010000265.1:0-3042 GCA_031414895.1 Saprospirales bacterium | reverse complement strand
GAAATCATCGACCAAAATGAGGTCTTTTCGGCCCGATTGGTTGAGCTTTTTGGCCATTTGCGAGCCGATGAAACCTGCGGCCCCGGTGATTGCGATCATGTTCACTTTTTAAATGGCGGGTTTTCCAGCACGCCCCATTTGCCGTCAAACTTGACCTTTATCAAGCCAGAATCCGGGTTGTTCGCGAGGTCCAAAACGGGCTCAACGACCGTTTTCCCGATATTGTCGAAATAGCCGAACCGCCCGTTTTTCTTGAAAACACGCAGCCCATCGACGGTCTTGCCGACAGATTCGAGCCAAATTTCTGCGTTTGGGGGGTCGTCGAAGCGAAAATAACGGGGCGCGGCCTCCCCCGGATTTTTGACGGCGAACCAATAACCCTCGTGAACGGAGGCCGTTTTCGCCCCAAAAGCACGGATGACCGAGCCGTCCAACCGTCGGTGTTCGGCAGTGCCGTCGGTTTTTTGTACAAAAAAAGTCTCGTCCGGGAAGCCAAAAAAAGTGGCCTGTTCGGGCGCGAAAACCGTCCGCCCGGTTTTATCGACGACCGTGGTCATCACGTTTTTTGTGCCCAAAATTTTGGTCTCGCAAAAGTAGAACCAACGGTTTTTGGTGATTTTTGAGTACAAAAACGGGGTGAGTTCGGCGCCGGTCTTCGCATCCATGAGCGCAAAAAGCGAGTCGCGCGAGACAAAGACGATCGAATCCTCCTTTGTGTTTTGGAGCAGGTCGTATTGCGGCTCGACCCGGAAACCGGTTTTTGGCCACCAAGTGCCGTATTTTTTGTTGATGCCGAGCCGCCCCGTCAGCTGCGATTCGACGGAAATATTGTCATATTGGATCGGGATACGCTCGGTGTTCTTGCCATCGAAAATGCCCACTTTTTCCGCTTTTTTGAACTCAAAAAGGCCATTGCCCACGGTTTTTACGTCGTCGTAAGTGCCGTATGGGACCAATTCCCCGCCGGATGGGATACGCAACAAAGCCCATTTTCCGCCCTTTTTTGCCCAGACCGTCAAGTCGTCGTTGACCATTTGGAAGCCTTCAAATTCCGGCTGGAACACCCATTTGCCCAGCGTGTCCATGAGCCCAACGGTCTTTAGGGTCGTCGCGACCCGAGCGTAGCCTGACGGGTGGTCGCCTTTCCAGAGCAGATTGGGCGGTTGGAGCGTGTCGCCGTCGAGGGTCATGATGCCCGAACGGCCCGACTTCTCGAGCCTGATGAGGCGCGACCACGGCCCTTCTTTCGCGATCCGTGGCAGGTCCTTCAATTTCTTTTTGGCCGACCAGGCAGGCTCCGGGAAGGATTTTTTTTCGCCCGTTTTTTTGGTCAGTTCGTAGGCCTGGGTTTTTACGGCCCAGTCCTTTTTATCGTATTCGAGCGGCTCGACGACGTTGCCGACCGAGTCGATGAAGCCCCATTTTCCGCCCTTTTGGACAAAACAGCCCCCGTTCGCGGTCGAACATTCGCATTTGTCGTACCCTTTTGACATGAAAAGCCCGGCCGCCGAATAAAACCCGCCCGTCCCCGGAACGTCGCCCTCGACACCGATGAACCGCGTCGTTGGTGCGCCGAGGTTGACGCGCTTCCATTCAAAAGGGATGACGATGCGCCCCGTGGCGATTGAAACGAGGCCCACTTTGCCGTTTTTGATGGCGGTCAAATGCTCGTTATTATATTTTGAAACGTGAAACGTGTCGAACCCGCTCATGATCGGCCGGACGAACCAAATGGCGTTGTCGATTTTTTGCGCCGAAACGAGCAGCGGGAGCAGCAGCCCGAAGGCAATGAAAAGGGATGGTCGCATGGATGTAAAGTTTTGTCCATTGGAAAGATAACGCCGCAAAACTGGTACATTTTTTCGGTCCATGGCAACGACTTTTTTGGATAATTTCGCCCCATCATGCTGAAACACACCACCACGACCCTCAAAAAACTCGAAGAACTTTTCGACGAGCTCGGCTATGAGGTCCGTTATGAAAAGGGCAGTTTCCAGAGCGGCTATTGCCTCGTGGAGGACCGAAAAATTGCCATCGTCAATCGCTTTTTCGACACTGAGGCGCGGATAAATGTCATGCTCGACATCCTCGCGCAGCTCCAACCCGAGGCCGAAAAACTTTCCGAAAAAAACCGCGAGACCCTCCGCCGTGCGCTAAAAACTTGGAAAAACACCAACCAGCCCGCTGAAAACGAGGCCGAAATAAACGAACCCGTCCAACTCGAAATATTCGATCAGGCCGAAAACTTGCCCGAACCGTGACCCTCAAACTGCTCGGCACCGGCACCTCGCAGGGTGTCCCCGTCATCGGTTGCGCGTGCCCTGTCTGCAAATCGACCGACCCGCGCGACAACCGGCTGCGGCAGTCCGCGCTCCTTTCTTTTTCCGGGAAAAACATCCTCATCGACGCCGGCCCAGACCTGCGGCAACAGCTCCTCCGCGCCGGGACCCGGACGCTCGAAGCAATCTTGATCACCCACGAGCACATTGACCATTGCCAGGGTTTTGACGACGTGAGGCCGTTCAATTTTTCGACCGGACAGGCCATGCGGGTCTTTGCGATGCCCCGCGTCGTGGGCGAGATCCGCCGCCGGTTCGACTATATTTTTGGTGAAAAAATCCCCGGATTGCCGCAACTTGAACTGATTCCGCTCGAAAACAACACCATTTTGGATTTTGGCGCGGCCCAAATCGAGACGTTCGAGGTGATGCACGGCCAATTGCCGATCCTCGGTTTTCGCATCGGCGACCTCGCCTATATCACCGATTGCAAAACGATGGCCGAGGCTGAAACCGCAAAGCTGCGCGGCATCAAAACACTTGTCGTCAATGCGCTGCACCACAACCCCCACCATGCGCACATGAGCCTGTCGGAGGCACTCGTCTTTATCGAAAAAATTGGGCCGGAGGCTGCGTACTTGGTGCATTTGAGCCACAACATGGGGCGGCATTCCGAGATAAATTCGCGGCTGCCAGCGGGGGTTCAGTTGGCGCATGATGGGCTGGAGGTGGAAATATTGGCCTAAAAACCGCCTTTCGTCGA
>JANOQP010000264.1:0-4178 GCA_031414895.1 Saprospirales bacterium | reverse complement strand
ACATTGGATGGGCATGATCGGCCCGGCATTGTCGAGCAAAATATTGCCGTTGTAATAAAAAAGGAGCGGCGTTTTATAATAGGCCTCGATGACGATATAGGTGGCCGCCTGTTTTGGCTGGAGCCGGAAATCGTATTGCAGCCAGCGTTCGTTGGTGATGGCTGCGGTCTCGGCGAGCAGTTCCTTTTTGTTGCAATAACCGGAGCCGCCCCAAATGCGGATCTTGGCGGGCGTGGCGTAATTGACGTTTTCGCCCGTCTTGCGGCTTTGGCTGATATAGAGCGCGGCGGTGCTCAGCTGGATCCCCCAAGTGTAACATTTCCCGGCCTCGAGCGGGCGCGCGAGGCGTTGGCTGACCCCCTCGGTCGTCTCGTTGTCGCGGACGACGAGGCCCATGTAAGTGCTGCCGTGCTGTGCGGCCTTATTTACTGAGAAAAAACCTGGCTGCACGTCCGGCGGTGTTTCGCCCGATGCCCCGCAATTGTACCAGCCGGTCGGCGGGTCGCCCGCACGGGGGATGTCCTCGAAAGAGGCATTGACCAGATAAATGGGCGGTTCGGCCTGTTCGGTGGCCGATTTCGCTGCGGGAGCCGACGGTTTTTGGGTCGTCCCGGCGGACGGGGCGGGCTTTTTGGCGGGCTTTGTCTGCTGCGCAAAAACCGCCCCCGGCAAAACCAGCGAGAGCCAAAGGGCATTTTTTAAAATAGAAAATCGGAAGTCCATATTTGCGATTAAAGCGGTTGTCAGTGTATTCGGTTGATGAAATCGGGAAACGCGATCGGGGTGCGAATTTGTGTTTTATTCAAAAAAAAAGGGCCTCGTTATTCGACGGGCGAACGGCGGAAACCCTTTTTGGTCAAAATTATCTGCAAAAAACTATTTAAAAGCGTTCAAACCCGTCACGTCCATGCCCGTGATGAGCAGGTGGATATCGTGCGTGCCCTCATAGGTGAGCACGGTTTCGAGGTTCATCATGTGCCGCATGATCGGGTATTCGTTCGTGATGCCCATGCCGCCGAGTATTTGGCGCGATTCGCGGGCGACGGTGAGCGCGGTCATCACGTTGTTGCGCTTGGCCATCGAAACTTGCGCGGGGGTCGCGCGGCCCTCGTTGGCGAGCGTCCCGAGCCGCCATGCGAGCAGTTGGGCCTTCGTGATCTCGGTGATCATTTCGGCGAGTTTTTTTTGCGTCAACTGAAAACCGCCGATCGGCCGCCCAAATTGCACCCGCTCCTGCGAATAGCGCAAAGCCGTGTCATAACAGTCAAGTGCCGCGCCCAATGCGCCCCACGCGATGCCGTAACGTGCTTTTGAAAGGCAGCCAAGCGGCCCTTTCAGGCCGGAAACATTGGGCAGCAAGTTCTTTTTCGGGACGCGGACATCCTCAAAAACCAGCTCGCCCGTGATCGAGGCGCGGAGCGACCATTTGCCGTGGATCTCGGGCGCGGAAAAGCCCTTCATCCCTTTTTCGACGATCAAACCGCGGATCTTGCCGGCCTCGTCCTTCGCCCAAACGACGGCGATATCGGCGACGGGCGAATTGGTGATCCACATTTTCGCGCCGTTCAAAATATAGTCGTCGCCGTCCTCGCGGATGTTCGTCGTCATGCCGCCGGGGTCACTGCCGTGGTCGGGCTCGGTCAGGCCGAAACAGCCGATCATTTCGCCGGATGCCAATTTCGGGAGGTAAAAATTGCGCTGCTCCTCGTTTCCGTACTTATAAATTGGGTACATCACCAAAGAGCCCTGCACCGAGGCCATCGACCGGAGGCCGCTGTCGCACCTTTCAAGCTCCAGCATGATGATGCCGTAGGCAATTTCGTCCATGCCGCCGCAGCCGTATTTTGCCGGAAGGCTGGGGCCAAATGCACCAATCTCGGCCAGCCCTTTGAAGAGGTGCGTCGGGCATTCGCCGCGCTCGGCATAATCCTCGATGATTGGGGAGACCTCGCTTTTCACCCATGCCCGGACGGCCTCGCGGGCCAATTTGTGCTCCTCGGTCAAAAACTCGTCGATCAAATAATAATCGTGCGCCTGATAGCGGTCCTCGCGGGCGGTTCGTGGCTTGTGCGCGGCGGTGGCGGTTCCGTTCTGGTTCATTTTTTTGAAAAAATATTTTGGTCAGGAAAAATTTTGAGCGGCAAAAATAAGGAAACAGGCGGCGCATTTTTCACTTCGAGGGTCATCGATTCGTCAGGTGTGCCTCGCTTCGCGGGGTTTTGGCTAATTTTGTGGCATCAAAAAATTCAAACCCATAAAATGGCGAAAATCTCGCTCGAAGGAATGCGCTTCCATGCCTTTCACGGGGTTCACCCGGAGGAGGCGATCTTGGGGACGGAGTACATCGTGAACATCACCGTCGAAACCCCCATCGGCGAGGCCGCGAAGACCGACGACCTCGCAAAAACCATCAATTACGAGACCATTTATCAGGCCGTAAAAATGGAAATGGACGTGCCACACGCGCTCATCGAGACCCTGATTGATGCCATCGTGCAGCGGTTGAAGTTCCAGTTTGTGGGCATGATGACCGTCGAGGTCTCCGTCAAAAAACTGAACCCGCCCCTCGGTGGCCGCGTGGCCGCGTCGCGCGTGGAGGAAAAAAAATCCTTTTTTCAGGAATGCCCGCGGTGCAAAAGGCCGATGATCTGCTACGGCGACGAGCATTGCTGGTGCCAAAACGCGACCGCAAAAACTGTTTGGCCAAAAACGCAGGAGACCGTCAAATTGAAGTACAAAAAATGCCTTTGCCCGACGTGTTTGGCGTTTTACGCGGGGTGATTTTCTGCTGGCGCCGCGTTTTTGAACAACTCAATGCGAAACCACCACTTTTTCCGCCGCAATAAGCCGGTTGCTTTTTGAAAAAAGGTGCAAAAAATAGACCCCAGCGGGCAATTCACCCACAAAAAGGCTCATTTCGCCTGTTTTTTCGACTTTGTGGGACAAAACGACCTGTCCGAGCGTGTTCAACAATTCGACACGGGCGGAATTGATGATTGACGATGGGAGCGTCAATTGGATTTTTATTTCTGCATTCGCAGGGTTGGGGAAAACGGACAGGGCAGGCTGTTCAAAAATAGGCGGGAAAACGCGCACCGTCGAGTCACATACTTCGTAAGGCTCACCCTCTGGGCCTTGTCGGTAGTTTGGGAAGTTTGGGATGGTAATGAAATTATAGACAGGGAGTTTTATCCCATTTTGTACCAAATCGCAATCTTTCCCTTTTAGATTGGGTTGATTGATAACGTGCATAACTTTTACTCCGTTTGGAGCTACAATATAAATTTTGCAATCAGCCGCCAATTGGCATAAATAAAAAGTCGCTGGAAGAACGGGCTGCCCGCTTCCATCCCATTCGGCCAATAGTACTACCGAAGCTCCAATATCTGCCGCTTGCAAATCAAGCTGAAAGATATACTTCATTGTGGTAACATAAAGAAAACGAGAGTTTGGAGATACTGCACAGCCACTACGATTGGCATTGAAACCCAAAATATCGAACTCTATATGTTTGTAATTTGAAAGCACCCCGTTACTTCGATCAAAATCGAACATCCGAATTTGGTTTTCATTATTATAGCGAATGTACCGCTTTCCATCAGGTGTAAAGACCGCTTGGCCAGCCCCATTTCCATAAGGCACGGATACATCCCCTATAGTTGAGACTACGGTATCAACAATACCTGCGCTCGTCAACAATAATGAAAAGTATTTATTGTTAAACTCTCCAGGGCAAATTATCCACCAATCAATCCCATTAGCGTGTTTAATGGCTGAAAGTTCGCCATTTGAAAGGGAGTCTTGTAGTACAACCTTATTTTTTGTGATCACCTTGCCATGTCCATTATTTTTGGACATATCGATTGTTGTTGTGAGAAGTCTGTCAGTCAATACATGAACTGTTGGTTGTGTAATTACCCTGATTCGTTGATGAAAAACTATATAGTTGCCATAGGTTCCGGGTATAGGAACAGTAATCATACTTTCAGTACCGCTTGGGTAGGATTGGCCAACCTTGCAGTAATCATTAAATATTTGACCCGGATTTAGATTTCCCCCGTTTTCCATCTGTTCATCAAATGAATTTGAAACCTCACATCCATTGGAGTAAAAAAGCAATTTTCCTGATGAATCGCTCATGAATGCATAAAACCAGTCAATATCTAAATACCGCTCAC
>JANOQP010000263.1:0-4723 GCA_031414895.1 Saprospirales bacterium | reverse complement strand
GTCAAAAATGTCCGGTCGCTCGCGCAAAGCGAGGCCAGCATCGAAACCGAGCGGGCGGTCGTCAAATCCGAACGGGAAAAACTGCAA
This sequence comes from Saprospirales bacterium, assembly GCA_031414895.1. Lineage (GTDB taxonomy): Bacteria > Bacteroidota > Bacteroidia > Chitinophagales > Saprospiraceae > JANOQP01. The sequence goes on along the minus strand of JANOQP010000263.1, from coordinate 4,636 downwards.
CTCGAAAAGGAAAAACAGGTCGTTGAGGCGCGGGCCAAGGGCAGTGAGGCCGAACTTTTTGCAAAAAAAACCGAGGCCGAAAAGCGCGAGATCCTTTTGAGCCTGCTCAAAAAGGAGCAAAACCTTCAATCACTTTCGCTTTCGGAACAACGTGCGCAACTTGAAAAATCACAGCTCCGGGGCGAAAACCAGCAACAGGAAATCGAGATCTTGAACCAAAACAACGAACTCCTTGCACGGCAAAAGCAATTGCAGGCGGCAGTCAGCGAAAAACAAAAAAGCAATTTCATGCTCGCGGCTTTTGGTGCGCTTGGACTGCTTGCCGTATTGGCCCTTTGGTGGAGGAACAATGTTCAACTGGTTGCTGCCCGCAAAGAGTTTTACCTAAAACAGACGGCCCTCGAATCCGAAATGACCGCCCTCCGCGCCCAGATGAGCCCGCATTTCATGTTCAACAGCCTCAATTCCATCAACTCGTTCATCCTCAAAAACGAGGGGCCGGAAGCCAGCAATTATCTCCATAAGTTCGCCGGGCTGATGCGGCAGATCTTGGATTATTCCTCCTTGAAAACCATTTCGCTGGGAAAGGAAATTGCCTTTTTGAACGACTACCTCGCCATCGAATCGCTGCGGATGTCGGGGCGGCTTTCATGGCAGATCAACCTCGCCGACGACGTGGACGATTTCGACACCGAGATACCGCCGATGATCTTGCAGCCTTTTGTGGAAAACGCCATTTGGCACGGCATCTCGCCAAAACCGGGCGGCGGGCGGATTTTGATCGACTTCAAAAAAGAGAACGGCGGCCTCGTTTGCACCATCGAGGATGACGGCATCGGGCTTGCTGCGGCTTCAATTAAAAAGCACGGCCACGAATCAAAAAGCCAGTCGATTACCTGTGAACGCCTTGCGCTTTTTGACCTTCAAAATGGGACGCGGTCGGGGTTTTTGCTCGATGAAATCAGGGGGACGGATGGGGTGGTTTTGGGGGTGCGGGCCGTTTTGAGGGTTGGGGCGGTTGGTGGTTGAGTTTTGTAAAAACCCGATTAGTTGGCTTTTACCATTGATAGTTGGGAAATTCCCGGCTTTATTAGAAAGATTTGGGGACTCTATTGGGCCTAAATGGCAAGAAGTTACCTTTTATTTTTTTTCATAAAACCAAACACATGACCATCGCCCCCATCGAGTTCGCCTCGCCAGATTACGACCGCACAGTACGCCTCCGAACGGAGGTTTTGCGCGAACCGATCGGCCTCGATTTTTCAGTCGAACAGCTCGCCGCCGAGTGGGCCGACCACCATATTGGTTGTTTTGATGAAAACGAGGAAATCGTCGGCTGCCTTATTTTATCGAAAAAGAACGAAAAAACGGTCAAGATGCGCCAAGTCGCCGTCTCGCCTGCGCATCAAAAAATGGGCATCGGCCAGAAAATGGTGGCATGGTCGGAAGTTTGGGCGCAGCGCAACGGGTATAAAAAAATGTCGCTGAACGCCCGCGAAACGGCCGTCCCTTTTTACGAAAAGCTTGGTTACCCGTGCATCGGCGAGCGGTTTTTGGAGGTCGGCATCGGGCATTTTTTGATGGAAAAAAACCTATGATGCCCGATTTTTTCGTCTGAACTGTGATTTTTATGATTGGTTTGATTTTTATGATTTCCGATCATGCCAATCAAACCAATCAAAAAAATCACAGTTCAGACAAAATTTTTAGAAATTGTAGGTCAAACCGCCACGAATCTGAAAGGGTTGCAAGGTCGATTCTTCATCCGCCAGCACATCTACGTCCAGCAAAACACCGAACTCGTAGCCGACCTGCCCGGCACGGCCCTCGTTCCAGCCGATACCAATCAAACGGCTGGCCGCTTTCTCACTGAACTTGATGGATTCGTTAAACCCTATGGCCGTCTGACGACCCTTGAACCATTGCTGGCTGACCTCTGCATGAAGGAACAAGTTCCAAAAACGGAGCCTCGTGAACACGCCCAAAGTTGTGATCCAGCCACTCTCATTGACCCTAATATTACCGCTTGGGATATTCCGGGACGAAAAATAGTCCAGCCCGAACCGTGGCCCGACGCTCCAAAACGGGAGGATCTTGTAGCCGACCATCGGTTGCAGCCCAATCTGGAACTGGCTTGCTTGGCCGTTTGAGCCAAAATTGAGCGTGCCGCCCGCTCCGTACCAAAGCCGGGTCTTAAAGTCGGTGAAGCTGTTCTCCTCCTTTTCGTCAGATTTTTTCTTCTTTTTCTTCTTCTTTTTGGGCTTAAAATACCCGTTGTCCTCCAACGAAGCGGTGGAGAGCCCAACGCCCGACAACTGCGTTTGCAAGCTGCGCTGCGCAAAGACCGGGCCGCCGAACAGCAACGCCGCGATCAAGTAGATTCCAATTTTCTTTTTCATAACCAATTGATTTTGATGTTAGTAAAGCGTGGTTTTGACGCTGGATATTGTGGTTCGCTGTGTTAGGGTTTGTTATGGAAACAATAAAAATTTCACAAGGCTTTAAAGGTTTTCTGGCAAGAGGAGCGACTTCGTATTGTTCGTTTTGTTGCACTCGATAATGGTCTGAAAAGGGTCAAGTTCAAAGATGACAATGGGCGTGAACCGGGTCTTGTTTTCGAGGCCGATCTTTATTTCGGCGTAAAATTTCTCGGTCGGCATCAAAAGCCCGTTCGTCGCGGGGTCGGCCCCGATGAAGATGCCGTCGGCGAGCATCGCGCCGCGGGAGAGCTTTTTTGTGCCGCTAAAATAGACGTTGATTGCAAGGTTGTCGTTGTTTTTTTTGCTGCTCTCGCCGCCGAGCTTGGCCGTGCCGATGCCGATATTTTTGACGACAAAACCGAGCGTGATTGATTTTTTGGACGACTTGACGAGATAGACAGTATCCAAAATGAGGTCGGGGCAGGCTTCGTTTATTTCAAAATCGGTCGCGTTTTGGGTTTCGATTTCAACCGGTTTTTCTTTTTTATCGGTCATTTTTGGCGGTTCTGGCCCGGCATTTTTCGGGGCTGGCTTTTCAGGTTTTGGTGCTGTTTTTTCAACTAGAACTTCCTCTAACTTATTGATTTTCAACGAAATATCGACCCTGACCTTTCCTGGCGCGAGGTTTATTTTTTGGGTCAAAATCGCCTTTTCAATGCCTGCTTCTTGCCCAAACAAAACTTGCGGCCAATCGGTTGAGTCCATTTCGACAATCAGTTCCGTCGGATAGGGCGTTTTTTCGGAAAAAATGAGCGGCAACCGGCCCGTGTTCACGGCATCGCATTTGATGGAAATAGATTTTTTGCCGTCATTTTCGACCTTGAAATTGACGAGGGAAATCCGGTAGCCGCGATACGTTTTTTCAATATCGGGGAACGAATCCCCAAAAAAAGGAACAGCTAAACCATTGGCCATCAATGGGTTAGCTGCGAAAAAGAGAAAAAAGCCGAATAATAAAATTTGGCGCATCTAAATGGATTTATGGCCCTTATTTGTCCATGACCTGGTGGAGTTCCGTGTCCCAAACGATTCGCCAGGCGGCGGTTTTTCCCCAGTTTTTCCCATCGACCGAGACCGAACCTTCAACGACCTCGCCCAGTTTTGAGTGCGGGAATTTTTCCTTTTTCAATAAATTCACAAACGCGGCCTCATCCGATTTTTTGACCGAGACCACCACCCTGCTTTGGCTTTCGCCGAACAAAAAACAATCGCCGCGCAGGTTTTTATCGGTCGAAATTTCAAAACCGAGACCGCCCGCCATCGCGCTTTCCATCAAATTTTGAAACAGCCCACCCTCGCTCACGTCGTGGATTGATTGGACAAAAGGGCGTGATTTCCGAATCAAGTTCTGCAAATTCACTTCTTCATCCAAATCAAAATACGGGCACGGCGAAAATTCCTTCTTTTTCACAAACCGCAAATATTCGGACGAGCCGAGGTCGTCACGGTTCGTCCCCAATAAATAAATGGCGTCGCCGGATTGTTTAAAATCGAGTGTCGAAAATGCGTCGCGGTCTTCAAGGATGCCGAGCATCCCGATCGTGGGCGTCGGGAAGACGGGGACCGCGCCCGTTTTCAGTTTCGTTTGGTTGTAAAACGAGACGTTTCCGCCCGTCACCGGGGTCTCGAAACGGCGGCAGGCATCGCCCATCCCGCGGATTGCCTCCGAAAATTGGAAAAAAACCTCCGGGTTGTACGGGTTGCCAAAATTGAGGCAGTTCGTGATCGCCACCGGTTCGCCACCCGCGCAGACGATGTTTCGCGCGGCCTCGGCGACGGCGATCATCGCGCCTTTGTGCGGGTCGGCGTACACATACGTCGAGTTGCAATCGGTGGTCATCGCGAGGGCCTTTTTAGTGCCTTTCACATAGACGATGGCCGCGTCCGACGGGCGGTTTGTCGTCATTGTCCCGGTTCTGACCATCGAATCGTATTGCTCGTAAATCCAGCGTTTTGAGACAAGATTGGGCGATTTCCACAATTTTTTGGCCTCGGCAAGGAGGTTTGCGGTTGGTTTTATTTTATCGAGGGAAAATTTTTCAATCTTTTTGAAATAGGCTGGTCGCTTCGATTTGCGCCGATAAACGGGTGCGCCGCCGCCCAATACGAGCGGGTTTGCCGGAACATCGGCCACGATTTCGCCGCGCTGTTTGAAC
>JANOQP010000262.1:0-3169 GCA_031414895.1 Saprospirales bacterium | reverse complement strand
TGCTCGATAAAATCATTTATTTCAGCATAAAAAACAAGTTCACCATCGGGCTCTTGACGCTCGCGATGGCCGTCTGGGGTGTCTATTCGCTCTCCCGGTTGCCCATCGACGCGCTGCCCGACATCACGAACAATCAGGTGCAGATCCTGACGACCTCGCCGAGTTTGGCGGCGCAGGAGGTCGAAAAGTTCATCACCTACCCCATTGAACAGGCCGTCAAACCGATCCCGCGCGTGGTCGAGATGCGCTCCGTCAGTCGATTCGGGCTGTCAAGCATCACGGTCGTTTTTGAGGAGGCCGTCGATATTTATTGGGCGCGGGCACAAATATCGGAACGGCTCAAAGAGGCCGAGAACAATATCCCCACAGGTTTCGGCACGCCCGAACTGGCCCCGATCAGCTCGGGCCTCGGCGAAATTTACCAATATACCGTCTCCGCAAAACCAGGTTTTGAGGCGCAATTCGACGCGATGGAACTGCGGACGGTGCAGGACTGGATCATCAAACCGCAGCTCATCGGCACGCCCGGCGTGGCGGAGGTGAACACGCTCGGCGGGCTTTTGAAACAGTATGAAATAGCGGTGCGGCCCGACAAATTGCGCGGCATGAACACGACGATGGCCGAGATCTTCGACGCGCTCGCCCGCAACAACGAGAATACCGGCGGCGCGTACATCGACAAAAAACCGAACGCCTATTTCATCCGCGGCATCGGCATGATCGGCTCGGTCGAGGACATCCAAAAGATCGTCATCAAAAACCAGAACGGCATCCCCATTTTGGTGCGCGATGTGGCCGAGGTCGGTTTCGGCAGCGCAGTCCGGTACGGCGCGACGACCAAAAACGGCGAGGCCGAGGCCGTCAACGGCATGGTGATGATGCTCAAAGGCGCGAACAGCGCGGAAGTGGTCGGCAGGGTGAAGGAAAAAATCGGATCGATCATAAAAACACTGCCCGAGGGCGTGGCCATCGAGCCCTATCTCGACCGCGACAAACTGGTAAAAAAAGCGGTCAGCACCGTCAAAACGAACCTTTTGGAGGGCGCATTGATCGTCATTTTCATCCTCGTTTTGCTGATCGGCAACTGGCGGGCGGGCCTCGTGGTGGCCTCGGTAATCCCGCTCGCGCTGCTTTTTGCGGTCAGCATGATGCACCTTTTTGGGGTGAGCGGCAATTTGATGAGCCTCGGCGCGATCGATTTTGGCCTCATCGTGGACGGCGCGGTGATCATCGTCGAGGCGATCGTCCACCGGCTTCAAATCACCCAAAAAGGGAACCTGACCGCCGACGAAATGGACGATGCGGTATTCGGCGCAGCCTCAAAGATCAGGAACAGCGCGGCCTTCGGCGAGATCATCATTTTGATCGTCTACCTCCCGATCCTCGCGCTCGCCGGCATCGAGGGCAAAATGTTCAAGCCAATGGCGCAGACCGTCGGCTTCGCCATTTTGGGCGCGTTTTTACTCTCATTGACGTATGTGCCGATGATGAGCGCGCTTTTTTTGTCAAAAACGACGGGCCACGAACCGAACATTTCCGACCGCATCATCAACTTTTGCTATCGAATTTATGCCCCGGTTTTGCGCGGCGCGATGCAGATAAAAGGCGCGGTCGTCGGCATTTCGGTGCTGTTTTTTGTGCTTTCAATGCTGGTTTTCAACAAATTGGGCGGCGAGTTCATCCCAACTTTGGAGGAGGGCGATATTGCGACCCACCTCATTTTGGTGCCAGGCAGTTCGCTCGCGCAAGAAGTGCAGACGACGCTCCGGGCGGAAAAAATCCTCAAAGCACAGTTCCCGGAAGTCGAGCAAGTGGTCTCAAAAATCGGTTCCGCCGAGATCCCGACCGACCCGATGCCGATGGAAGTGGCCGACGTGATGGTGATTTTAAAAGATAAAAAAGAGTGGGCCTCGGCCAGTTCAAAAGAGGAATTGATGCAAAAAATGGAACGCGCCCTTGCCGACCTGCCCGGCGTGACGACCGAGTTTTCGCAGCCGATCCAGATGCGCTTCAACGAACTGATGACGGGGGTCAGGAGCGACGTGGCGATCAAGATCTTCGGCGAGGACATCGAGCTTTTGGCCGGTTTCGGCGACGAGGTCGTGGAAATGATACACGATATAAATGGGGTCGAGGATGCCCGCGCCGAGACCGTCGCCGGCCTCGAACAGATCACCGTAAAGTACAACAAGGACAAACTGGCCCTCTACGGCCTCAATGTCAGCGACCTCAACCAGGTCATCCGCACCGGTTTTGCGGGCGAAAAAGCGGGTGTCGTCTATGAGGGCGAAAAGCGTTTCGACCTCGTCGTGCGGCTCGCGAAGGACGAGCGGCAAGACGTTTCCAGCCTCCGCAACCTGTTCGTCTCGCTCCCGTCGGGCAGCCAAATACCGCTCGAGCAGGTGGCCGATATTTCGCTCGAACGCGGTTTTTCGCAGATCAGCCGCGAGGACGGAAAGCGCCGGATCGTCATCGGTTTCAATGCGCGGGGGCGCGATGTGCAGGGCATCGTGGCCGAAATCCGGTCGAAACTCGACAAAAACCTGAAAATGCCGCCCGGCTATTACACCACTTTCGGCGGCCAGTTCGAGAACCTCGTCGAGGCCAACCGACGGCTCGCGGTGGCGGTACCGGTCGCGCTCGCCTTGATTTTTGTGCTGCTTTATTTCACGTTCGGGAGCGTCGGGCAGTCGCTGCTCATTTTCACGGCGATCCCGCTTTCGGCCATCGGCGGCATTTTCGCGCTCTGGTTTCGCGGGATGCCTTTTTCGATCTCGGCGGGCGTGGGCTTTATCGCGCTTTTCGGCGTGGCCGTGCTGAACGGGATCGTGCTGATCGGCCAATTCAACCAGCTCAAAAAAGAGGGCATGGCCGACGTTTGGGAACGCATCCGCGAGGGCACAAAGGTCCGCCTCCGCCCCGTCATCATGACGGCCTCGGTGGCCTCGCTCGGTTTTTTGCCAATGGCATTGAGCACGGGCGCGGGGGCCGAGGTGCAAAAACCGCTCGCCACGGTCGTCATCGGCGGGCTGCTCACGGCCACTTTATTGACGCTCGTCGTGCTGCCGATTTTGTATTTTTTTATGGAAAAATGGGAAAAGCAGCCCGAACAAACCATTAAAAAACCGTAGCTGTTTAGCCTTGGCGTGTACCGGCGGCTTTAGCCGCC
>JANOQP010000261.1:0-5764 GCA_031414895.1 Saprospirales bacterium | reverse complement strand
CGCAAATTGCGACCTCAAGTCGCCCGACGGCCATCGATTTTCCAAAAAATCCCCGTTTTGAACTTCCCCGCCTTTTCTACCTTCACCCCGCCGATGAATGGCACGAAAATCATGAAGCGACCAATTTTCCTCCTTTTCCTCCTCCTGCCCGCACTCGTTTTTGGGCAAAAAGCCATCACCAACGAAGATATTTGGCAAAAAGGGACCTTCTCGCCGAAGGGCGTCCCCGGTTTTGTTTTTCAAAACGACGGGGTGCACTACACGCTTTTGCAGGGCAATTCCGTCCGGCAATTTGACCTGCGGACGGGGCTGGAAACAGCCGTTTTGTTCGACAAAAACTCGGTCGCGGGGACAACAGCGGCAGGCTGGGAAGGCAAATTTGACGGCTACGAATTTTCGGCCGACGAGCAAAAAATCCTCCTGACAACGGCCTCCGAGGCGATTTATCGCCACTCGTCGAAGGCGCATTTTTTCGTTTTTGATTTCACAAAAAAAGAACTGACCCGGCTCGCCGAGGGCGAAAAACAACAGAACCCGCATTTTTCGCCCGACGGCTCTAAAATCGCGTTCATGCAATCCAACAACTTGATTGTCAAGGATTTAGCTTCGCAAAAAACGACCGAAGTGACGGGCGATGGTCGCCAAAACGAAGTCATCAACGGCGGTTCGGACTGGGTTTATGAGGAGGAATTCAAGCTCGTCCGCGCGTTCGAATGGTCGCCCGACGGGTCAAAAATCGCGTGGCTGCGGTTCGACGAACGCGCCGTGCAAGAGTTCACGATGCAGTATTTCAGGGGCGCGATGTACCCGAAACCCTACACGTTCAAGTACCCGAAAGTGGGCGAAAAAAACGCTATCGTCTCGGCGCATATTTTCGACCTCGCCAGCGGGCGGCGGCTCAATTTGGCCACCGGGACGGGCGCGGACGATTACCTGCCGCGCCTCGAATGGACACCGACCGCGCCCGTGCGGCTCTGCCTGACGACGCTCAACCGACATCAAAACGACCTAAAACTCCTCCTCGCCGACCCCGAAACGGGCAGTTGCTCGGTGCTTTTGCAGGAACGCAACGCGAAATACCTCGAGCTGAACGACGATTTGACCTTTTTGAAAAACGGCACGGGCTTCATCTGGTCAACTGAAAAAAGCGGTTTTCAGCAACTTTACCTCCACGACATGGCCGGGCGCGAGGTTCGGCAATTGACGAAGGGCAATGCCGAAATGACCAATTTTTACGGCATCGACGAAAAAAACGGGATGCTTTTTTACCAATCGGTCGGCAAAAAAACGTGGCTGCGCGATGTTTTTTCCGTAAAAATGGACGGCAGCGGCAAGAAAAAACTGTCGAAAGCCGATGGTTGGCACGATGCGCAATTCAGTTCGACGTTCGATTATTTCGTGAAAACCTACTCGAACATTAACCAGCCGACGACATGGACGGTCTTCAACCGAAAGGGAAAAGGCATCCGCGTGATTGAAGAAAACGCGGATTTGACTGAAAAAATGGTGGATTATGGCGTTCAGCCAGCCAAATTCTTTGATTTCAAAACCTCCGAAGGCATTAAATTAAATGGTTGGATGATCAAGCCGCCGCCCGGAAGAATGGGCGGAAAACACCCCGTTTTGATGTTCGTTTATGGCGGCCCAGGCAGCGTGAACGTGTCAGACCAATGGAAGGGCTCGAACTATTGGTGGTTCCAGTTGCTGGCCGCGCGCGGCTATGTCGTGGCCTGCGTGGACAACCGGGGCACGGGCGGGCGGGGCGAGGCGTTCAAAAAAATGACCTACCTCCAGCTCGGAAATTACGAGACCATTGACCAAATCGAGACGGCGAAATACCTCGGCACGCTGCCCTTCGTCGATGCGTCGCGCATCGGCATTTTTGGTTGGAGCTACGGTGGTTTTATGTCCGCGAACTGCCTTTTTAAGGGCGCGGGCGTGTTCAAAGCGGCCATTTCGGTCGCGCCGGTCACCAATTGGAAATGGTACGATTCCGTTTATACCGAGCGTTTTATGCGGACACACGACGAAAACCCGGACGGTTACGAGAACAATTCGCCCATCAATTTTGCGGAAAACATGCAGGGAAACCTCCTACTCGTACACGGCGAAGCGGACGACAACGTGCATTTTCAGCACACGGCAGAACTCACGAACCGCCTCATTTCAGCAGGGAAACATTTCGACACGATGCTCTATCCGAACCGGGCGCACGGCATCGGCGGCGGGGCGCGGCTGCACCTTTATACATTGATGACGGATTTTTTGATGGGGAAACTTTGAGGGTCCTATCCCTTTTCAAGTCAAAAACGACCTAATTTTGTCCAAATTTTATTGAAAATGAGTGAAACTTCCGGCCTTTCCGCGCTCCAACAGGTTGAAAAGCTCCTGCCGACGATGTCGCCCGCCGAAAAATCGGTCGTCGCAAAATGGGTATATGACGACTTGCACTACCAATTTTACGGGATAGAAAAAACGCCGGGCGTTTGTGGCGAAAGCGCCTGTGTCGTCCGCACACGGATCCCCGTTTGGCTTTTGGTCGAGGCACTTCAATCGGGCGCATCGGAAGCGCATTTGCTCAAATCGTACCCTTCGCTCCGCGCCGAGGATTTGACGAACGCCTGGGCCTATTTTCGGGCAAACCGGGAGGAAATCGAGCGGGAGATTTTTGAAAATGAAAACACCTGACCAATGGCGCGTTTTTATGGGAACGAAAATTTTGACCTCCAAGCCGCCGACGCTTTGCGGCAAAAAGGCCATGATGTTTTGACGGCAAAATCGGCCGGCAAGGCAAACCAACGGATCCCCGACGACGAGGTTTTGCAATTTTCCACTTTTGAAAAACGGGCAGTCCTGACGTTCAACCGAAAGGATTTTTTCAAGCTGCACCGGCAGTTTCCCAACCATTGCGGCATCGTTGCCTGCACCTATGATGCTGATTTTGAGGCACTTGCGCACAGGATTGACTTTGCAGTTGAAGCGGCCGGCGGAAAATTGGATGGGGAAATCCTTCGGATTTATAGGCCGAAATTGTAAAATTGGCGGATAAACGAACTTTCATCCCATTGCGGCAAACCAGTTTTTCACCTCGGCAAGAAAAATTTCCGCCTGTTCAACTGCGGTCGCGGCCTCCGACTCATCGAAATGACAATCCGGGTCATAATCGCTGATCTGCCTTTTTTCAAAAACCTTTTTGACCGATTTGCCGATTTCGATGGGGAAAATGCCCGACTGTATAAACAACTGGTTGAATTTCGTGTGCGCCCCTTGATGGGTCTTTGTCGAAGCGTTTTTCTCCAAAAGCAAAGCCTGAATGCCGTCGAAAACCGAATAATATGCCCGGTTTATCGCGCCCAAAACCCGCTGTTGGGCGAGCAGGATTTGGGCGTCGAGCAAGCAATCTTCGGCTTTGCGCAAGTATTTGGCAGATTCGGGCTTCATGCTTCGATGCCCTCCCTTTTTACGACCGAAAAAAGCGGGTTCGACACCCCGCCAAACCGTGCGAGGCTGACGGGCAAGTAGGAAATATCAATTTGATAATCGAGCATCAGGCCAAAAACATGGTCGGTGATGCGGTCGATTTCGAGCCCGGTCGAAACGGTGGCATCATTCAAAACGATCAAAAAATCAATATCGGAACCGGCTTTTTCCTCGCCCCGCGCGTACGAACCATACAGCACGATTTTCGCCAGCCGTGGGCCATAGAGCATCGTCATCGCTGACTTAAAATCGGCAATCAACTGTTGTTTTTTATGAAAAGGCAAGGCTGAAATGGCGGCCATAATTATTGATTGCTCAAAATTTTGGTTCAAAAGTAGGTCAAAACTAATTTTCCAAAACAGATTTTTCACCCGCCCCGGATTTCTCCGCCATTGCATAGTTTTGCCGCCGCTCCCCAAAATTTTTTTGAAAAAAGCCCACCAAGTTCACAAATATCACAACGATGAAATCAACACCGCTCACCGAAAAACACATCGGCCTCGGCGCGAAAATGGCCGAGTTCGCGGGCTACAATATGCCCATCCAATATTCATCCATCAAAGAGGAACACGCCACGGTCCGCTCGGCGGTCGGCGTTTTTGACGTGTCGCACATGGGCGAGTTCGTCGTGAAAGGGCGCGAGGCGACGGCTTTTTTGCAAAAGATCACGTCCAACGATGTCTCCAAATTGGCCATCGGCGACGCGCAATATTCCTGTTTGCCCAACAAAACGGGCGGCATCGTGGACGATCTGCTCGTCTATCGGCTGCCGGAGGACAATTGTGCGGCGGGCGAACAGGCCTTTATGTGCGTCGTGAACGCCTCCAACGAGCAAAAAGATTGGGATTGGTTCTCCGAAAATGCGGGCGATTTTGAGGTTTCGATGCACAATATTTCAGCCGCCACGGGCCTTCTCGCCGTGCAGGGCCCGAATGCCGCCGCCGCGCTCCAGTCGCTGACCGACGTGGATTTGGCGGCGATGCCCTATTATTCGTTCAAAAAGGGCACGTTCGCGGGCGTTCAAAACGTCATCCTCTCGGCGACGGGCTACACCGGCTCCGGCGGCTTCGAGATCTATCTCGACAACAAGGACATCGTGCAGGTTTGGGACGCAATCTTCGCCGCGGGCGAACCGTTCGGCATCAAGCCCGTCGGCCTCGGCGCACGCGACACCCTCCGCCTCGAAATGGGCTATTGCCTCTACGGCAACGATATCGACGACACCACTTCGCCCCTCGAAGGCGGCCTCGGGTGGATCACGAAACTCGCAAAAGGCGCGTTCACATCGTCCGAAACCTTCCAAAAAGAAAAAGAAACCGGCGTTTCGCGCAAGCTCGTCGGCTTCCTCGTGGACGACCGCCGGGTGCCGCGCCACGATTATTTGATCGAGGACGCTGCGGGCAACATCATCGGAAAAGTCACCAGCGGCACCCAATCGCCGACGCTCGACAAGCCCATCGGGATGGGCTATGTTTCAACAGGATTGAGCAAAGTGGGCAGCCAAATTTTTGTCGTCGCGGGCGGGAAAAAACTGGCCGCGACGGTCGTGAAATTGCCGTTCGTGCAGCCGGGCGTTTGATTTTTGATTTTGTCTGAACGGTGATTTTGTATGATTTTTATGATTGCCATGATTTGCTCCGGTGAAATCATGGCAATCATAAAAATCAAACAAAATCACCGTTCAGACAATGAAAAATCACCGTTCAGACAAAAATCAAAAAGAAAACCGCGCCCCAAACCGCCAGTTCCGTCCCGGCATCGCCCGAAAGGGCAGCACTTGATAATCCCGCCCCCAAATATTTTCGACCTTGAAAAAAAAACGCGCCGTCCCCGTTTTCATCGGTTTTGAAAAATGCGCGGCGAGGCTGCCGACCGAATGGTTTTTAAAACCGACCGGTGCCAAATCTTCCGAAAACACGGTGAAATTTTGGGAAAACACCATTTGAAAGCGGTTTTTTCCAGCAACAAAACGGCCTCCAGCTTGCGCGATCGGCTGCCGGATTGGGCCGTCCGGCTCGGCATTTTCGTAAAATTTTAGGCTGCGCAATTGGTTGAGCCGCCCGTTCCCGTCGAATTTTAAGTGCCAGCCGAGGGGCAGTTTTTGGCCGATATTTGTTGAAAGTTCAAGTCCGGCGGAGCGCACTTTTTTGTGGTTTCGCGGTCGCCAAAAAGTGGGGTTTGTTTCGTCGGGCGACCATTGGACCCAATCGTCAATCCACATCGAAAAGGCGGTCAGGTCGGCGGAAAAAACCGTCGCGCCCCATTTTTTTTCACAGAAACCACC